>RFHT01000713.1 GCA_003696835.1 Bacteroidota bacterium | reverse complement strand
TGGGATAATCCCGAAGGGATCGCGAACGCCTTAAAAAAATAAGCAGATCCGTGAGTCAACGAGGGGCCGGGGGGTGGTTGACAAAAACAAAGTTTCATGCATGCATGCTCCATGAAGGCACTATTGGGGTATTCCCCCTTTTTTGCAGCAGGTATATGCTGAATAGATACCCAGCGTGAACTAATGTGTCTGAAAACCCGGTTATTTGTTATACTAACAATAACTAAATACCTTTGAAAGCCCAATTGCTGGTACACACAATTACAAAGCACTCTTTTATGAATAGCCCTTTCATACGAGCAAAGTTTTTTTTCCATTCTCAACTTTATCACCAAATCCATCATTCTATGAAATTACTTTTACGTATTTGCCTGATGGCATGTATGGTGCTGGGCGGTTTGGCTGTCCGGGCACAGGTGACTACAGCTTCTATTCAGGGCTTTGTTACCGACGAAAGTGGGGAAGGACTGGTAGGTGCCACCATCGTGGCCGTACATACCCCTTCCGGAACGCGCTACGGCACCAATTCCCGTCAGGGAGGTGCATACACCCTCCCCAACCTGCGGGTGGGGGGCCCCTACTCCCTGGAAATCTCCTACATTGGGTATGCCACTCAAAAGTTTTCGGACATCTTCCTTTCTCTGGCGCAAAAGCTGGAGGTGGATGCAGCCCTGAAAGCCGAAGGCGTAACCACCGAAGCAGTAGAAATTACGGCCTCTTCCGGGGTGCTCTCCGACAAACGCACAGGCGCAGCGACCAACATCAATAGTGAGCAGCTCCAGAGCCTGCCTACCATCAACCGCTCGGCCAGTGACTACTACCGGCTCACGCCTCAAAGTGATGGCAACTCTTTTGCCGGCCGCAACGACCAATTTAACAATTTCTCGCTGGACGGCTCTATTTTCAACAACCCCTTCGGGCTGGATGCTGCTACGCCGGGCGGCCAAACCGATGCCCAGCCGGTTTCGCTGGATGCCATCGACCAGATTCAGGTTTCGCTGGCGCCCTACGATGTAACCCAGGCAGGGTTTACCGGAGCAGCGGTAAATGCCGTTACCAAGTCGGGTACCAATGAATTTAAGGGAACCGTTTTTGGGTTTTACCGAAACCAGGACCTAACCGGCTCCAAAGTAGGAGGAACCGAAATCATCGTACCCGACCTGACGCAGTTTCAAACGGGTTTCAGTGTGGGCGGCCCCATTATCAAAGACAAGGTATTTTTCTTTGCCAACCTGGAAATAGAAAGAAGGGAAGACCTGGGTTCCAACTTCATTGCAGCGGGCCCGGGCCGCAGCGGTGAGAATGTGTCGCGGGTGCTGGCTTCCGACCTGGAGCTGGTGGCCAACGCCCTCAAAAGTCTGGGCTACGACCCCGGCCCATTTGAAGGTTACAAGCACAAAACCAACAACGAGAAGGGCATTTTTAAGCTCGACATCAACCTCAGCGACAACCACAAGCTCACAGCAACCTACAATTTCCTCAATGCTTTTAAGGAAAAACCTGCCCACCCCTCGGCCATTGGCCGACGCGGGCCCGACCTCACCACCCTGCAGTTTCGCAATTCCGGCTACCGCATCAACAATGTGCTGCACTCTGGCATAGTGGAACTCAAGTCGGTGTTTGGCAACAAGGCTTCGAACAATCTGCAGGTGGGCTTTACGGCTTTCCTGGATTCGAGGGATCCCTTTTCTTCTCCCTTCCCCGTGGTAAACATCAACAAGGACGGCATACGCTACATTGTGGCAGGGCATGAGCCCTTTTCTATCCACAACCGCCTCAACCAGTACGTGTTTCAGTTTACCGATAACTTCAACCTCTACGCTGGCAATCACACCCTCACCTTTGGAACCTCCTTCGAGCGCTTTGACTTCGACAACTCTTTTAACCTGGGGGTGTACGATGCGCCGACCAACCCGGGAGGCACCTTTGGTCCTGGTTTTAGCAGCGTACAGGAGTTTGTGGACCTGGTGAATGCAGGCGAATTCAACGACGAGGTTCAATTTGCCAAAGATGTGTTTGCCAATAACGAAGCCAACGACAGCTGGGCCCTGGCCGAGACCAATGTGGGCCAGTGGGCCATTTATGCCCAGGACGAATGGGCGGTGAGCAGCAACTTCACCCTCACTTATGGCCTGCGCCTGGATATTCCGCTGTATTTCAATACGCCTGAGAAAATACAGGAGAATATCGACCGCCAGTGCTGCTACGACCCCAGCATTGTGTATTTTGATGAAAACGGCAACAACATCACCTTTGACCACACCCAACTGCCCAAGCAGAAGCCGCTGGTTTCGCCCCGTGTAGGCTTCAACTACGACATAGCCGGCAACCAAAGCATGCAGTTGCGCGGGGGTACGGGTTTATTCAGTGGCCGTTTTCCCTTTGTATGGATCGGCAACCAGGTGGCCAACCCCAACTGGTGGTTCTACAATGTCACCCATCCCGATTTTCAGTTTCCGCAGGTATGGCGCACCAACCTGGGCTACGACCAGCAGTTTGGCGGTGGCTGGATTGTTTCTGCCGACTTCATTTTTACCAAGGACATCAACGGCATGATGGTGCGCAATTACGGCCTCAAGCCGCCTACGGGCAGGCTGCAGGATGTGGGCAACCACAACCGCCCCATCTATACCGCTGCTGACCGCACCGTGCCTTTTGGCAACAATGCTTATGTATTTACCAATACCGATGTGGGCTATACCTTTACCGCCACCCTGCAGCTACAACGCAACTGGGGCAACGGCTTCTATACCAGCCTGGCCTACAACTACCTGCAGGCCGAGGATGCCAGCTCCATAGAGGCCGAAATTTCGTCGGATGCGTATGACCGTAACCCCGCCCTGGGGCATGTAAACCAGGCTGTGGCTGCCCCTTCGCTTTACGGCAACCAGCACCGCATTGTGGGGGTGGGTTATAAAAAGTTTAGCTACGGAAATGGAAGCTGGGCCACGACCATCTCCCTCTTTATGGAAGCAGCCAAAGGTGGGCGTTTTAGCTACACCTACTCTGGCGATATCAATAACGATGGCTCGGCCCTCAATGACCTGATTTATATCCCCACTGCCTCCGACCTGCAGGAAATGCAGTTTGCCGGTAATGCCGATGCCCAGCGTGCCGCCCTGAACAATTTCATTGAGCAGGATGAGTACCTGAGCGAAAGGCGCGGGCAATTTGCTGAGAAATACGCCATTCTCAGCCCCTGGTATTCCCGCTGGGACATGCGCATACTGCAGGACTTCAACTTCCAGGCAGGCGAGCGCACCAACACCCTGCAACTGAGCCTGGACTTCCTCAATATCGGAAACCTCATCAGCTCCAATTGGGGGGTGCGCCAGTTGCCGGTCAACACCCAGCCCATAGGGGTGAGTGTAGCCGACGGGGTACCTACCTACTCTTTTGACACCAGCCTCACTTCTACCTTCGCCAACGACTTCAGCCTGCTTTCGCGCTGGCAGTTGCAGTTGGGTTTGAGGTATATATTCTAATGGGGTAAGCAAAAGTGCCACCGCAGCAAGCTGCGGTGCAGGCAGCGCGCTGTTTTTCAAATAATCAGCGCGCTGTTTTTTTTTCAATTCCAGCTATTCCGGCTAAATTGAGGGGGTATAATCATTCCCCCTCATGGCCAAAACCCATAAACCCCACGACCAGCTGTTCAAGCAGGTATTTGGCGATAAGGAAGTGGCCCGCGACTTCCTGCGCAACTTCCTGCCGGCCCCTCTGCGCCAAAACCTCCAACTCGACCGCCTCCGCCTGGCCAACCAGAGCTTTGTGGACCCCACCCTCTCCGACTTCTACGCCGACCTGGTGTATGAATGC
>RFHT01000712.1 GCA_003696835.1 Bacteroidota bacterium | reverse complement strand
GACCCAGCCATACGCATAGAAAACGTACATGGAAAAGGCTTCCGCCTGGTGGTAGAAGATGCAGGTCGAAGATGCCATTAAGGTACCGGAGTTCAACGGAAGTGCCATCAGAGATCAAAGATGACGGGCGGAACGGCCAGTAGGTTAGCAGCAAAATGTACAGCAACCATAGCCATCCCTTATTCCACAATTTCCAGTTCTACGCGACGGTTTTTCTGCCGCCCTTCGGGCGTGTCATTAGTGGCTATGGGCCGGGTTTCGCCATACCAGAAGGTGAAGATACGCCCGGGGTCCAGTCCGCGATCCACGAGGTAAGCTTTCACGGCTTCGGCCCGCCGCTGTGACAACTCCCTATTGGCTTCGGCATCGCCTACATTGTCGGTATGGCCATGAATGCGGAGTTTCCAGTTGGGACGTTCCTGCATCAGGCTGGCCAGTTCATTGAGGGAAGCAAAGGAAGAGGAGCGGATGAGGGCACGGCCAGTTTCAAACTCCAGGTTGTCGAAGGCTTTGCGCACCACCTCTTCTTCCTCCTCTGTGAGCACCACCATGTCAAATTCGGGCACACTCATCAGCTGCAGCGGGTGGGGCAGTTGTATGTCAGCTTGTGGCAGTTCCAGGGGAGGCGGCGGGGCAATGTGCCGTAGAGGAGGCTGGGGGAGAGGGGCCGGGCGTGGACGCCGTTTTTTGAAGAGGGAGATACCCAGACTCAGGCTGGTTAGATGCTGCACATCGCTGCGGCCGGTGGGGCGGTTGGCCGCATCCCATTGGTAGGAATCCAGCCCAGGCGTGCCCGCCGCCGAAATGCGATGACTGATGGAAAGGCTGAAGTTGGGAGTAAAACCCCAGCTGAAGCCTGCCCCAAACTGATACAATGGCGTAAAGGCAGCCCGGGCCTGTACAGCCGTTTCATAGCGTCCGTCCAGCAAGCTGTGCAGCCGGCTGATGCGCTGACTTTCAGTTTCCTCCGGGATGTCCAGCATGCCAAAATCATAAATCAAGCCGGCAGGACTGGCCGCGTCAATGTAAGTTCGGTAGCGCATCAGCCCTATACCGCCCAGCAAAAAGGCATCAAAGGGGCCGTGGTTGTGGAAGACCGGCAGTTGGGTAAAGCGGAAGCGCGCCTGCATACTGGCCTCCTGGTAGTCGGTTTTGTAGTTGGCGTAAATGGCGGAAGTAAAAGCCTGGTGGTAGTTGATGCGTGGATTGCGGCTGCCGTTCCAAACGGGATGCTTGAGCCAGTTTTCACTACCCTGCTTATCCAGGCCGCGCATGCTGCCCATACCCACTTCCAGCTGCAGGCTCAGAGAAGACCCCAGCGGCTTTTGGACAAACAGGCCCATGCCCAACTGGCCCACAGGGGTTACCTCTCCCTGCAACCAGGCGTAGCCTTTAGTAGCACCCAGCACCCAATTGGGGCCGGTAGTTTCACTTTGGGCCACGAGCCCGCCTGCATACAGGCAGGTGAGCAGGATGAGGGAGTAGGTATAGATCAATCTGTTCATGATACAGGGCATAAGATGGATGAAAAAGAATCAGGCTCAAAACTGCAGGGTGAGCTGGCTTTGCCAGCTCCGGCCATTTTGGGTTACCCGCTCCACGGCCAACTCCCGCCCGGCGGGGTGCTGGTAAAACTGGTCCAGCACATTAAACACGCGGAATGACAGGCTGGACTGGTTCAACAGCCTGCCCCACAGCCCTTTTGCCCGCGTTTGGGGGCGCAGCAGCAGGTTGGTATTGATGAGGAAGAAGGGCTGGGTGTAAACTCCCTTCTGGCTCCTGCGTCCGCCTTCGTATTGGCCTTCTGTGTAAAAGGAGAAGTGTCTCAGAAAGGGGAAACTCAGGCCAAATTTGCACAGGGGCCTGGGCTGGTTCACCATACTGTCCTGTCTGAAAGAAAAGTTGTAGTTGAGGTAAGATTTCATGCCTGCGGGCAAGTCCACTGCCAGCCCCCCCTCAAGACCGGCGAAGGTCTTGGGACCGAGGTTTGCATAGGGCGAGTGGTAGTCGATCAGTTGGCTGAGGTAGAGGCGGTAGAGTGCCAGCTGGAGCTCCAGGCCCTGCCCCAGTTGCTGCTGCAGCCCCAACTCCAGGTTATGGGATTTTTCGGGCAGCAGCCCCGCGCTGGGCAGGGGATGGAGCGGGTTGGGGGAGGTAAACTCCGTTTCGGCCAGGGTGGGCAGGCGGTAGCCCTGGCTGTAGGCCAGGCGCAGGGTAGTGGTGGCTGTGGGCTGGAACCTGGCCGAAAAGTGAGGAGCAAACTGGGCCTGGCTGCTGGCATTGAGGTTGAGACGCAGGCCCGCCTCTACCACAAAATGTGCAGAAAAGCGGTAGCTTTGGAGGGCAAAGAGGCTCCAGCTCCAGAAACTGCGCCTCAGGCGCAGGCTGTCCCCCCCAATGGGAATGCCATAATTTTTGAGCTGGTATTTGGCAAACAGCTCTGCACGGGGCACCACAGCCGCCTCTGTGCCCACCATCAGCTGGTGGCCTCCTGTCAGTTGGAAGAAGTGCCGGTAGTCTGCTCCCATCCAGATGCTCTTGCGCTCGTGGGTTTCCGCTTCTTCTATAAAGCTATCCATCCCGCCAAAATCCAGGTATTCAAAAGCCGAATTCCGCTCCGCCCGGCTAAAGTTGAAGTAGAGGCGGGCACGAACCCCCTGCCGGGGCCCGACAGGCCCCTCATAACTCATGCTGCTGAATAGCTGCTGCTCCCGGAAGGACCCCAGTTCTTCCAGCCGCTGAATATTGGGCCCAATGCCAAAGGGCGTCTGGGAAAAATCCAGCTCCCCCTTCCGCCAGTTGTATGCGGCGTGCAGGGCAAAGCCCCTGTGGGTGAGTTGCAGTTGAGTGCCCCCCAGCTCGGTGCGCCCCAACTGCTGGCTGATCCCTCTGTCTGAAAACAGCGAGTCGTCAGTCTGGATAAATTCGGGAAAATATACCTGCTCCCCATCCATAGTGGCGTACCGGCCCGAAAGGCGGAAGGCGGTATTGCCCCATTGCTGTCCCAGTGAGAGGCCACCATCCAGCTCGCCCGGGCTGCCCGTGTCGAAGGTGAGGCGCAGGCCTTTTTGCGCCCTTTTGGTTTTGATGTGGATGACGCCCAGCAGGGCGTTGTTGCCATAGCGGACGGCGTCAGGGTTGCGTATCACCACTACCTCTGCGATGTCTTCGGGGGCCAGGCCCTGCAGCTCATAGCCCGAAGGGACCTCTCCGGTGAGGGGGTTGTTCAAGGGAATATGGTCCAGCAGTATGAGGATCCGCTGGTTGTTGTTTTCTGTAGGGCTGGCCCCCCGTATGCCGATCTGGCTGCGGTTGCGATCGTGGGTGAGATACATGCCCGGTATGGCGTTGATCAGCTCATCAACGTTATCGTAGCCGCGCTCGAGTATGTCCGCTGCGGTGATAAGCGTTCGGGCTGTACCCGGGTCGGCTTGCATGTCCTGCCAAAGTGAGTCTGCTTTGCTCAGCAGAGAGTCCTGCACCTGTGCCAGGGCGCCTGTTGCCCAAAGCAACAAGAAACTAAAGAGGAGGTTTTGCATAGGAGGGCGCTCTATCATCTTGCTGTCCAAGCTATCTATTTTGCAGATATTTCCCTCTTTTCAGGCCGGTTTTGTTCTCAATGACACCAAATTTGTTCTGAATAGTGATACAGGCGCCTGTTCTTGTGTGCCAATAGACACTTGAGCACACAAAGAATGAAACAAAGACCAGGTGGCTATGACATGCCATATCTCCGAAGCCTCCGCAGCAGCGGCACCCCCGGCCTGTATGATGCTACATTCAGTGTCTGTTGCATGTCGAACAAGGGTGAACGAATGATGAAGGCAGCAGGCTTGGTTCCTTCTAAGGTCCGCAACCGGTGTTGCCGATTCAATATTCACGGGCTTTGCAAGCCTGCGCCTTCCCTCAGTCATCATACAGGCTGGCAAGCACGGCTTTGCGGCGCGAGCGGCTTATGGGAATGGGAGTATCCCGCACATAAAGGGCGTCCTTCTCCAAACGGCTGACGTGCTGGAGGTTGACGATGTAGCTGCGGTGGGTTTGTACAAACTGCTCAGCGGGCAGTTGGGCGAGCAGACACTTCAGCGGGCTACGACAAAGGATTTTTTGATGATGGAGGGTGTGAATTTCCACATACACATGATCGGAGTGGAGAAAGAGGATATCGGACAGGGCAATTTGGTAGTGGCGCTTGCCTTTATGGAACTGCAGGCAGGGCAGGGGG
>RFHT01000711.1 GCA_003696835.1 Bacteroidota bacterium | reverse complement strand
TTGTTGATGTTGTGAAATTTCCATTCATTTAACTATCTAAAATCGCCCGGGAAGGCCATATAATCGACTTTTTTATTTCATGCAGTGTACTATTTTTATCGTAAATTAGATATGGGGGAACCGTAGCCTTTTGAAGGAGGAGTTGAAGGTGGTTAATACATTTCATTGAAAATGAGCAACTTACAACAATTGTTTTTTTTCACCCTGAGGGTGCTGAATAGTTACAAGCTACATTCCCAGTGGCTAAACAAGCCTGCACACGCATTAACCAATTAAATTTTCAATAAATTCTGAAAGTAGTGAACAAAAAGTCCTGCTAAACGTAAATCCAAGCAGACGGGCTAGATTGGCTTGCCCGCTCACTCCACCTAAAATGAGTCAGCCATGATTTCAGCAAAACGACTTTCAGAAAGACTGGCCACCGAAAAAACCTCCCCTTCGGTGCGCATGATTGCCCTCATGTTTGGCCTGGTCAACATTCCCGGCCTGATTGCCGGAACGGTATTTTTTTACGTGCTTCCCCTGTCCATTTGGGGAATCATACTGTATGTGTATTACTGGTTAATTTTTGCCGATAAGGTAAGCAGCGCCGTCTCAGAGAAGGTTTGGAAGCTGACGATGCTGTACAACTGTTTACTCATCCTGATTTTTCTGGGCTTTACCGGGGGCGAAGCCTGGCCCATTAGCCTTTTTAACCTGGCAGCTATTGGCTTTGCCTTTGTTGCCCTCAGGGAAGGGCGCGAAGCGGGAAAAGAAAAAAAGGAAGCAGAAAAGTAAAGCTATACCCCGCCGGCCACATTGAGCAGCACATCGCGGAAGGCCGTAAAGATAAGGGTCCAGAAAATGATACTCACGCTCATGGACAGCAAAATGCGGGCAGGTTTTTCTTTGAACGAAACGGCAATGGCTACGGCCACGGGCGGAGAAATGAAAGGCCCCATAAAGGCCACCCCCCACAGGCCGTATTTTTTCCAGATCTTATAGATCTTCCTTTTGCGAGAAAATTTGACCTTGCGCTTACCTCCAAACCTGCGCTCCCACCATTTCCGGATTTCCGTACCAAAATAAGTAAACATCCCTACCCCCAGAAAAGCGCCCAGACTCCCCGTGAGAAATACCTCTATCAGGGTGTAGTCAAAGGAAAGTGCCATGATCACGCTCACCCAAAACTTTACCGTACCCACCAGCGCGATGGAAAAATACCCCGCGATTTTCTCCACAGATAATGCTGAAGTGAACAAGAGCACATCCGCCTGAAACAAAAAGCCTATATAATTTAAAATGGTATTGAGCATTGGTTGTACAAAATTATACAAGCTTTATAAAAACGTACAAATTCTTTTTGTATAACAAGATTTGTTGATATAGAATTTTCAACCCCTATAAAACCCGCCTGTTCTTCTGAATAGAAACGAAAATATGGCCAAAATAGTTTGACCCACTTTTGGTGAAAATAGGGCCTTTTGCTGCAATTTGCGCATTTTTTTTGACAATTCCCTTTCATGTTCCATTTAAAAGCAGAAAAATCCTTTTCACAGCATTAAACCCCCTCTGTTTTTGGAAGTCCAAACAAATAGCGAGGCCAGAATGCCCCTTGGCGGGGCGTAGGTTGCGGCCCGTATATTCATTCCAGCAATCAGAACAATCAGATGCCAACACCCCAATCTCACGTACAACATTTATACCTGCAGGCAGGTTTTGGCATAGACCTGCCGGGCCTCAGGGCCCACATGCAGAAAAGCCCATCCCAGCTAATTGAGGACTTGTTTGATGACGCTCGCTTTTGGCATTCTCTGGAGGTGCCCAACTTCGAGATGCCGGACCTCATGACCATCAGGCAGATGAAAGAGGAGGAAAGACGAGAAATGCAGCAGCAGGCCCGGCGTGCTTTGGGAACACTCAACCTGGCCTGGCTCAACCAGATGGCCAGTGGCAGGGCGCGCCTCAGAGAGAAGATGGCCCTGTTCTGGCACGACCATTTTGTCACCCGCCACCAGCACGCCTATGCAGCCCAGCTACAAGTCAACACCCTCAGGGAGCATGCCCTGGGCAAATTTGGTACCCTGCTCAGCCGGGTAGCCAAGGACCCCGCCATGCTCCGCTTTCTAAACAACCAGCAAAACCACAAGGCACATCCAAACGAAAACTTTGCCCGCGAATTGCTGGAACTCTTTACCCTGGGTAGGGGCTATTACACCGAGCAGGACATACAGCAGGCCGCCAGGGCCTTTACGGGCTGGTCCTCCCTGCCCAATGGGGAGTTTGTCTTCAGGCCGCGCTGGCACGACTACGGCACCAAAACCTTTCTGGGCAGAAGGGGCAATTTTGATGGGGATGACATCCTCCATATCATTCTCGAACAGGAACGAACGGCCAGTTTCATTACTCGTAAGCTCTACCGCTTTTTCGTGAACCCTGATGTGGATAAGGAGGTGGTAAGCAATTGGGCCAAAGAATTTTATGAATCGGACTACGACCTGAGTACCCTCATGAGGCGCATGCTAAGCTCGGATCACTTTTTTGAAGCGCGCCATATAGGAACCCGCATCAAATCGCCTATAGAATACTTACTCAACCTTATGTGTATGCTCAACATGCGATTCGAGCAGGAAGAAGGGGCCATTATGTTGCAGCGCTTGCTGGGGCAGGTGCTACTGCAGCCTCCCAGCGTGGCCGGTTGGCCGCAAGAGCGCGCCTGGATAGACAGCAACTCCATGATGTTACGCCTCAAAATCCCCCAGGCTCTCATCTTTTCTTCCGGGCTGGAGGTTCAGCCCAAGGCGGCCTTTGCGGGCAACGAGGATGCCATCAGGGCAGGGCGTGAAATGAAGCGCAGGCTGGGCGCCAAAATCGACTGGCAACCCCTGCTCTCTGAACTCAGAGGGTTGGAAGAGGAGCAGATCCTGGCCAGCCTGGCTTCCTGGCTGTACCAGCTCAATACGGACCCCGCCTCCTACCAGTGGATGCGCCAGCACCTGCCCCCCTCAGGGAAGGATGAGCGCATAAAATGGATGTGCATGCGACTAATGGGAACCCCGGAATTTCAATTGATGTGACAATACTTACCTATGAATAACCGACGCGATTTTCTCAAGCTTTCCGCCCTGGCCTCCGCATCTGTTCTGATGCCGGGTTTTCTTCAGGGCCTGGGAAAAGATTCCTTGGATTATACAGGAAAAAAACTGGTCATTGTACAGCTCTCTGGCGGCAACGACGGCCTTAATTCCTTTGTGCCATACCGCAATGATGCCTATTACAAGGCCCGGCCCTCTCTGGCCATACCTGCCAGGGAAGTGTTGACGCTCAACGACGAGCTGGGACTCAATCCCGTCATGCCCGAACTAAAAGCCCTGTATGAGGAAGGCCAGCTGTGTATCATCAACAACGTGGGTTATCCCAACCCCGACCGCTCGCATTTTCGCAGCATGGATATCTGGCATACGGCCAGCAACTCCGACGAATACTGGCAGAGCGGATGGCTGGGCCGCTACCTCGACAACAGCTGTGCAGGCTGTGCCAAGCCCCATCAGGTACTGGAACTGGACGATACCCTCAGCCTGGCGGTAAAGGGCGAACAGCTCAAAGCCCTGGCTGTGCGGGACCCCAACCGCCTCTACCGCCAAACCCGCGACCCCTTCCTGGCGGCTATGATGGAAGCCTACAACTCCCACGCCCCTTCTGCTCAGGATGAGCTGGACTACATGTACAAAACCATAGCCGAAACCACCAGCTCGGCAGCCTACCTGCATGAGCATGCCAGGGTTTACACCTCACGGCTTGATTACCCCCAAGGGCCATTTGGCCGCCAGCTCAAAACCGTGGCCGAGCTGATTTGTGCTGGAATGGAAACCAGTGTGTATTATGTGTCCCTTACCGGCTTTGACACACACGTGCGCCAAAAACCCCAGCAAGAGCGGCTGCTGAAGCAGTACAGCCAGGGCATGGCTACCTTTATACGAGACCTGCGCCAAAACGACCGCCTGAATGAAACCCTGATCATGACCTTCTCTGAATTTGGCCGGCGTGTGAGTGAAAACGCCAGCGGCGGGACCGATCACGGCAAAGCCAACCAGGTCCTGCTCATGGGGGGGCAGCTGGGAAAGCCCGGTGTGTTCAACCCGGCTCCCAATCTGGCCCAACTGGACGAAGGAGACCTGCCCTTTGAAATAGACTTTCGGCAAATTTATGCCAGCCTGCTGCATCACTGGCTGGAGGCCAATGACGAGCTGATTTTGAAGCGCACTTTCAAGCGCCTGGACCTGTTTTGATTTCTCCACAGCTTGTTTTTTGCGTTTTCTTCTCATTCAACAATCCACTAACTTGCGGCATGAATGGAAAAAACACGTCCATTTGTTGCTAAAAATAAGCCCCTTGGCCTTTTCGTTATACTAAAACTACCCCTTTTGCTCAATAAAGCTCGTTGCATGAAATCCTGCCTGCTCATTGTTTGCCTGCTCATACCTGTATGGCTATTCGCTCAAACAGACACGCTCGCTGCGGACCGCGCCCTCAAAAAGGCGCACCAATTCATTGAGCTACAGGAATTTGACAGCGCCAGGGTATATGTACACCAGGCTTTGCAGCTGGCCACTCCCGGCACGCGCTATCACCGATTGAGACTGGCAGACTCCCTCCATATAGCAGCTGAGTTTTTATTTCGGGATGACGAACTCGACCAGGCTTTGCAGGCCAGCCAGCAGGCACTGAGCATACGCCAGCAGGTATATGCCCAACCCGACTCCGTCATTGCCGACTCCTATCACCAGTTGGGAATGATATACCGGCGCATGGGGGCGCATCAGCAGGCCCTGGATCACTACAAAAAATCCATTGCCATCAAAAAGCAGTGCTTGCCCCCGGATAGCCGCCGTTTTGCCGATACCTACAACAACCTCATGAATTTGCTGCGTTCCATGGGCGAATTCGATGAAGCGCTTTACTATGGAAAAGAAGCCATCCGCATCAACACTCTGCATTTTGGAGAAATGCATGCGGAGGTGGCCAAAAACATGAACAACCTGGCCATTACCTACCGCCAGAAAGGCGATTACAACCGCGCGCTCAACTTTTTTCAGCGCTCCCTTACCATCAAGTTGGCCATCATGGACAGCATACATCCCGAAATTGCCGTGGGGTATTACGGCATGGGCAGCCTGGCACTGGCAAAAGGCGATTACGAACGGGCATTGGAATACGCCCAGAAAGCACAGCATATCTGGAAAGAACTCAAAGACCCGCGCGTGCCCTTTTCCAACGTCATTCTGGGCGTAATTTATGGAGAAAAAGGCGATTATGAGCGCGCCATTTCCTACAACCAGATCGCCCTGGATGATCAGGTGAAGCGCCTGGGCCGCAAGCACCCCATGGTGGCAGGCATACTCACCAACCTAACCAACTACGCCCTGCTGCTGGGTAAAACCCAAGATGCCCTGGCCTACAACCAGGAGGCCCTGGCCATTCAGCTCGAGCTGCTGGGTACCCAGCACCCCAACGTGGCTGAAAGCTATGAAAGCAGGGGAAAAATCATGCTGGAGCTGAAGCGGCCCGATGAGGCGGTGGCCGACTTCACAAAAGCCCTTCACATCATGGAGCGGGTAGTGGGCCCAGATAATCCCGAGGCGGCATATAGCCGTATTGCTCTGGGCAAATGCTATGCAGCTTTGCAGCAAAACGAGCTTGCCTTGCAGCACATTCAGGCTGGTATAGCGGCCTTTGAAGCAGCGGATTTGCAATCTCATCCTACCTTAATAGGTGCGTACCACAACCTGGCAGCTATTTATCTACGAAATGGTCAAACCCAGCAGGCTGAAAAATACCTGAGCCGCAGCTTGCACGCCCTGGGTATGCCTGAGCTTGCCCGGGCAGGTAAGCAATTACCTGCTCTTTCGGCTGTGTTTCACAAGCCCCTGCTGCTGACCACCCTCAAGCTCATGGCACGGGTGCAGCTTGCAGACAAGCAAGCCGGGCGGGCTTCCTTGGATGCTGCGCTCAGCTATTACCGGCTTTCTGTGGCGCTGATCGACAGCATCCGCCTGGGCTACAAAGGGCGCGATTCCCGCCTGTGGCTGGCCGAACGTGCCCACGCCATTTACGCCGAAGGCATACAGGTGGCTGATGAGCTGTACCGCCACTATGGCGATAGCAGCAGCCTGGAAACCATTTTTACCCTGATGGAAAAAAGCAAGGGCATGTGGCTGGCCGAAGCTCTGCAGGAGGCCCGCGCCCGGCATTTTGCCGGCCTGCCTGATGTCCTTCCTCAACTGGAACAGCAACTCAAGGTGGACCTGGCCTATGTGGAGGAACAGCTTTATCTGGCCACCCAGGAAAAACAGCAAGAACAGGCGGCCGAATGGCGAAAAGAACGTTTTCGGCTTAAATACAAGCAAGACTCCCTGATGGCAGTGATACAAACTCACTACCCCAAATACTATCAGCTCAAATATGCCTTTCAACCGCCTGCAACAGCTACTGTACGCCAGCACCTGGATGACGATCAACTGCTGATTGATTACTTCCTGGCGGGAGATACCCTTTACACCTTCAGCCTCAGCAAGTACAGCAAGGCAGTACACCGCCAACTCCTGCCCCGGGATTATGCCGTGCGCATACAGCGCTTCCGCCGGAGCATAACCGATACAGAGTGGGTGCGTTCTGCCCCCCAGCAAGCCGACAGCACCTTTTTAGCAGAAGCTTTTCAATGGTATAAATGGTTACTGGCTGCTCCGCTGGCAACAGTGTCTGATGAAATCAGCCGGCTCGTGATTTTGCCTGCGGGAGAGTTGGGGTATTTGCCTTTTGAGGTCTTGCTCCGGCAGCAGGCAGCTGCCCCGGCCGACTACCGCAGCCTTCCCTACCTGCTGAACGATTACAGCCTGAGCCGTCTGCACACCACCTTGTTGCTCCCAGGGCTGGGCCATGGGCGCACACAGCAGGCCGGCGGCCTGTTGGGCCGTCCCAAAACCCTGGCCGGCTTTGCCCCGATTTACAAAGCTTCTCCGCTAGCTGATAACAGCTTGGAGAATCTGGCCGAGGCCACCCTGGTGCGTTCAGGGGAATTGCCCTTGCCAGGTGCAAAAGAAGAAGTGGAGCAGGTGAGTAAGCTGATGCGAGGCGATGCTTTTATCGGAAAGCAGGCCAGCAAAGCACATTTCTTGCAGCTGGCCCCTCAATACCAGATGCTGCATCTGGCCATGCATGGCCTCATTGACAATGAAAACCCCCTGTTTTCCACCCTGGTTTTTTCACCCGATAGCAGTGATTACCTGCTGAAGGCCGCCGAATTGTACAACATGAAATTGCAGGCCGAGCTGGTTGTGCTGAGTGCCTGCAACAGTGGGGTAGGGCAGTTGAGAAAAGGAGAGGGCATCATGAGCTTATCTCATGCCTTTGCATATTCAGGTGCCTCCTCTCTGCTGATGAGCCTGTGGCCCGTGGCCGATGCCACTACCGGGGAGCTGATGTACAGCTTCTACCGCGAACTAAAAAACAAGCAGCCCAAAGATGAAGCCCTGCGACAGGCCAAGCTTCACTATTTGAAGACGGCGGACCCCCTTTATGCGCATCCCTATTTTTGGGCGGCTTTTGTGGCATCAGGAGACATGCAGCCTCTCCCGGCCGAATCTTCTGCGCCCTGGCTGTGGGGGAGCCTTTTGCTGCTGCTGCTGGCTGGAGGATGGCTGGCAATCAAAAAACTGAGATCTGTAAGCTAATCAACTACCTTGCTTAAAGCCTTTGACGTAGGCCATCACCGCTTTGATTTCCTGCTGGTTCAGCACCTTTTCATACCCTGGCATGGCGTTTTTGCCCTTGAGAATCAGCTGCTCAATGGCGGCTTCATCCAACTGGGTGACCGTGAGGTCTTTGGCGCCCGAAGCACGTTTTTTACCATCTTCTCCGTGGCAAACTATACAGTTGCGTTCGTATATGGCCTTCCCGTGGGCAGAGAGGTCGTAGTTTGCCTGTGCCGGATCCGTGATCACTGTTTCGGGCAGGGGCGTGGAATCCACCCCGATTTTGTTCATCTCAGAAAGGCCGTAAGCTGCGATAATCATGAGCACAGCCAGGCTCGCCAGTAGCTTGTGGTGTTGTTTAAACCCCCGTATGGCAATGGGAATACTGGCAAAAACCAGCACCAGTTTTACGATCATGAGGGGGGTAACTTCAGCTACCTGGAAGATCATCACGACGCCCGTAAGCAGAAACAATACGCTGATCACCATTTCGGGTATGCGTAGTTTCTTGCTGAGTTTGTCCAGCAGCTCCGTTTTATTGAGCAGCAATAAGATGATTTTGCCCAGATAAAGGAGAAAAAACAGGGTGACAACCAGTTTGTGGGTGTGTAATAAGCCAGTGTACATAGGGATAAAGGTTAGTGAAAACAAGCATGCCGCTTTCGCGCATAGCTTGGGAATGCTAATATGGGCAAAATTGTTTGAATTGTTGGCAAAATAAAAAAAAACAGCGAGCTATTCGCTCGCTGTTACTATCAAGACATTGATAATTGTTCAGTTTTTGGGCTTACCAGCGGCCGCCTCTGTTATAACCACCGCTGTTATAACCGCCGCCACGGTTGTAACCACCACCGCCACGGTTGCCACCTTCTTGGCGGGGCCTGGCTTCTTTTACGACGATTTCCCGGCCGTCGAGTTCACTTCCGTTCAGTTCGCTAATGGCAGAATTGGCTGCTTCATCGTCAGGCATTTCTACAAAGCCAAACCCACGGGACCTGCCCGTTTCACGGTCAAAAATCACTTTGGCGGAATCAACTTCACCAAATTGTTCGAATACTTCCTGCAAATCTTCACTCTGCGTGTCAAAATGCAATTTTGCTACAAAAATGTTCATAAAAAATAAAAT
>RFHT01000710.1 GCA_003696835.1 Bacteroidota bacterium | reverse complement strand
GCCTGGTGCCTGCCTCGGCAGGGGTGGACCCCAACGAGAACGGCTTTTTTGGCGTCAACTTTGTGGACAAGGTGGATACCACCCTCATCCCCGAACTGGCCCAAATGACCCGTGAGCATCAGGTGTGGATAGTACCCACCCAGAGCTTGATGGTGCGGTGGACCAAAATTGAGGACCCCCAAATAACTTTGCAGGAAGAAGGCATGCAGTACATGTCCCTGGAAACGCGCTCCTCCTGGGGCAGGCGCAAAAGCACCATGCTCAAAGCCCTGAACAACGACCCGGAGCGGGTGGAGCGCTTTATCGCCATCCGCCAGCAGATCATACGCGGCCTGAAGGCCGCCGGTGTAGATTTTCTGCTGGGTTCGGATGCGCCACAGGTGTTTAATGTACCGGGTTTTTCCATTCAGCACGAAATGCAGAGCATGGTGGAGGCCGGACTCACGCCTTATGAAGTGCTGGTTTCGGGCACGCTGAACCCCGCCCGTTATTTTGGAGAGGAAGGAGCCTACGGCAGCCTGGTAGAGGGTGCCAGCGCCGACCTCATCCTGCTGGAGGCCAACCCCCTGGAAGACATTGCCCATGTGCGGCAGCAGGCCGGGGTGATGGTAAGGGGTAAATGGCTGCCCAGGGAGTACATAGATGAGCGCCTGGCCCAAATTGCCCAAAAATATGCCGATGTAGCTAAAAAGTAGGGCGCATTTTTGCAGCGGAATGCAGAACAATTGCTAAATTTGTGGCCTTTACCATGCAATGCCACGCTAGAGTTCTATGTCAAAGGCTGAACAATCCGTAGCTCCTCTGGAGACCGAAATTTTCCCCGCCCTGAGCAGGCATGAGCACGAAATGGTGCTGCACTGCCACGACAGGGCCACGGGCCTCAAAGCCATTATTGCCATTCACAATACCACCCTGGGGCCTGCTATGGGCGGGCTGCGCATGTGGCCCTACGCCTCCGAAGCCCAGGCCCTGACCGACGTGCTGCGCCTTTCCAGGGGAATGACCCTCAAAAATGCCCTGGCCGGCCTCAACATTGGCGGGGGAAAGGCCGTGATCATCGGAGACCCCAGAAGCCAGAAAAACGAAGCCCTGCTCAGGCGCTTTGGCCGCTTTCTGAACAATCTCAACGGAAAATACTACACCGCCGAAGATGTGGGCATGACCGGAGCGGACATGTACTACATCAGCATGGAAACCGATTTTGTGGTGGGTACGGCCACGGAAGTGGGAGGCAGTGGCAATCCCTCACCCGTAACGGCTTACGGGGTGTACCTGGGCATCAAGGCATCCATGAAAACCCTTACCGGCAGCGATTCACTCAATGGCAAAAGCGTGATGGTACAGGGCGTAGGGGCCGTGGGCTCACAGCTGGTTCAGCATTTGAGAAAGGAACATGCAAAGGTGTATGTATTTGATATTTTTGAAGAAAATTACAAGCACCTGGCCGGAGACCCTGGGGTAGAGGTGGTGGGGCAGGAAGACGTTTACCGACTGCCAGTGGATGTATTTGCACCCTGTGCGCTGGGAGGTGTACTCAACCCACACACCATCGGGCAGCTGCAGTGTGCCATTGTAGCCGGAGCGGCCAACAACCAACTGCTGGACGAAGAACGGGACGCCCGGCTGCTGCAGCAAAAAGGCATATTGTACGCCCCGGATTTTATGGTAAATGCAGGCGGAATTATCAACGTAAGCCTGGAACTGGGCACCTACAACCGCAACATGGCCATGAAATTAACCGAAAGAATATATGATACTACTCAAAAAATTTTCAAATTAGCGGAAGAAAAAGGTACTACCACACACCATACTGCGTTGACATTAGCAGAGGAGCGCATCCAAAAAGTTGGTCATAATTTACTATATTTATAAAAATTTAAACTTTTACCACATTCCAGATGATTACACGAAGGCAGATTCGAGCAAAGGTGATGCAGGCGGTGTACGCTTGCCTGTCCTCTGGCCAAAAGCCCGAAGTCGTATTCGACTTGCTACTGAAAGACGTCATGAATGAGGTCGAGGAGCTGGAAAAGCGCAAACGCTTGTCGGGCGATACCCGCCTGCTGCGCTCGCTTTACTACGACTCCATGGAAAATGCCGCCCAATACGACGAACTCATCAAGTCCAAGGCCGAAAACTGGGAGCTCGAGCGCATTGCCAGAATTGACCGCATCCTCATGCACATGGGAATATGCGAAATGCTCAATTTCGAAGAAATTCCCATCAAAGTTACCATTAACGAATACCTGGAATTGGCCAAAACCTACAGTACCCCCAACAGCAGCAAATTTATCAATGGCATACTGGACAGTCTGTACAACGACTTTAAGAAAAATGGAAAGATTGTCAAAAGAGGCCGGGGGCTCATCGACCACTCCACTCACAAAAAAAGCGTGAAAGAGTCTAGCTAATATGAAACACACCATTACCCTCATCCCCGGCGACGGAATAGGCCCCGAAATTACTGACTCGGTGCTGGCTGTGCTCAAAGCAGCAGGTGCCGACCTCAACTACGATGTGCAGATAGCAGGCATCACTGCCCTGGAGCAAAAAGGCGAGCTCATACCCGAATCCCTCATCGAATCCATCAAAACCAACAAGGTGGCGCTCAAAGGGCCGCTTACCACGCCTGTGGGCAAGGGCTTTAAAAGCATCAATGTGAGCCTGCGCCAAATTTTTGACCTCTATCAAAATATCAGGCCCTGTAAGAGTATTCCAGGGGTAAACAGTCGCTTTGATCATGTGGACCTGGTGCTCTTCCGGGAAAATACCGAAGGCCTGTATTCTGGTTTTGAAATTTATGATGAGCGCAACCAGATTGCCGATGCAATTGCCCGCATTTCCTATAAAGGTTCGGAGCGCATCATCCGGGCAGCATTTGAATATGCCCAAAAGTATAACCGCAAAAAGGTAACAGTCGTACATAAAGCGAATATCATGAAGCAATCCAGTGGATTGTTTCTCAAGGTGGCCCGGGAAGTGGCGAAGGATTTCCCGGATATTGAGCAGGACGACCGCATCATTGACAACATGTGCATGCAACTGGTGATGTACCCCGAGCGCTACGACGTGGTGGTGACCACCAACTTGTTTGGCGACATACTGTCGGACCTGGGGGCGGGGCTGGTAGGTGGCCTGGGGGTGGTACCTGGAGCCAACCTCAACGAAGAGTGTGCCATTTTTGAAGCCGTTCACGGTACGGCTCCCGACATTGCCGGGCAAGACAAAGCCAACCCCACCGCCCTGTTGCTCTCGGCTGTACTCATGCTGCGCCATTTAGGGCAGCATGATGTGGCCCTCAAAATAGAAAGTGCTCTCTTTGAGACCTTAAAGCAAACCCAGCTGTGTACCAGAGACTTGGGGGGTAAGTGTGGCACAAAAGAATTTACCCGGAATATCATCAAACATTTAACATAATTGTTATTATATTTGCAATCTAATTATACCAACAAAGATTCTGTTATGAAAAAATTAGCATTTTCTGTACTTGCAATAGCTCTAAGCTTTGGTTTCTTTGCTTGTCAGCAGGAGTCCTCCTCCGACAACAACGAAGCTGAGAAGGTATCAGAAGTAGCGGACAAAACTCCCACTGCGCCTGAAACCACGCCTCCGCCTGTGACCCGTCCTGAATGGCAGGAAAAAGCCGAAAAGATGGAGCGCACCACCGTTGAGTTTGCCAAAGAGGAATACGACTATGGCAAAGTGCAGTCGGGTGAAAAGGTTACCTACAAGTTCAAATTTAAAAACACCGGCGACAAGCCCTTCCAGATCACCAATGTGAAGCCTTCTTGTGGCTGCACCACTCCCAGCTACTCCACGGCTCCGGTAGCTCCGGGCGAAGAAGGCCACATAGATGTGGAATTTGACACCACCGGAAAGCAGGGCAGGCAAATCAAAACCATCACGGTTACTGGCAATTTTGACGGGCAAATTACCCGCACCCTCAAAATTTCCGGGGAAGTAACGCCCCCTTCTAACTAATAGCTAACTGTTTATTCAGCATGCACACAAGTCCGGTTGCTGTTGGGAATGGTCTTACATACTGCCCAATGGCCATCGGTCTTGTGTTTTTTTTCCATTATTCTTTAGTTGAATCCTAATTTTATCCATACCCAAACATCCATTTATGAATCTGATGATGATCTTACTTCAGGAAGGAACCTCCTCCGGATCGGGAGGCGGGTTTGCTGCTGGCGGGCAGTTTATCTTTCTAATTGGTATTCTGGCCGTTTTCTATTTTTTCATGATCCGTCCTCAACAAAAACGCGCCAAAGCTGACCGCATTTTTCGCGAAAACCTCAAAAAAGGTGACAAAGTCATGACCATAGGCGGCATTTACGGCAAGGTGGTGAGTATAGACGACCAAAGCGTACTGCTGCAGGTAGATGACAATGTAAAAATTCGCATTGACAAAACAGCCCTCAAACCCGCTGCCAACACGGAAAACAAGTAAACAGTGAAACAACTGCTGGCAAGGTTTATTCAGTATATTCTTGCACAAAAGCAGGTTACTGACAAACAAAACCAGGGAATACCTCTGTTGGTGTCTTTTTTGCTGGCGAGTGTTCTCTGGTTTTTGCTTACGCTCAATCAAACTTACCAAACCCAACTTACCTACCCCATACACATCACCCAGTACCCTGAGGGCTACCTGCCCGGAAAGGGCACCACCCAAACGCTGGAACTGGAAGTGGAGGGCAATGGGGTGGACCTGCTGCTGGCTCAGTTCAAGAGAAAAAAGGATACCATCTATTTTCGTTTCAATGAAGAGCTGAAAGCGGGTTACTTTTTGCCACAGCGCTACCTCCTGCAGATCGACCGCGACTTGTCCGGCAACTTTCGCGTGATACGGGTCCTCACCGACACGGTTTATTGCCCCTTTGAGCTGCAAATGTCCAAAAAAGTGAAGCTCATTCCGCAGGTAGAGGTACTGCTGCATCCCGGCATGGCCCTGTTTGCCCCTCCGGTGGTACGGCCCGACAGCGTTACCATTTCCGGCCCTGAAAATGTGCTGGATACCATCAGCCAGTGGTTTACCATGCCCTTTGTAACGCCCCGGCTCAATCAGTACGGGGAGTTCCGCTTGCGGGTGATAGATACCTTTAGCAACATCAAGGTAAGCCCCCGCGAGGCCACCATTTTTGTCAAACCCGAGCAGTACACCCAAACCAGCCTGCATATTCCCATTCGGGTCATTGAGGTGCCAGAGCGCACCCGCGTGCGCCTGCAGCAAGACAGCATACACGTGCACCTGCTGGTGCCCATGGACCGCTATGAGGCCCTGCACCAGCGGCAGCGTGAACTCTATGTCTCCTACAAAGAGCTGGACAAAAGCATTCCCTTTTTCGTGCCCAATATCCGGGACGAGCTGCCCGACTATGTGAAACTCATCGGCTGGGAGCCCAAAAAGATTCCCTACGTCATTATTCAGGATCAGATATGAAAAAGATTGGCGTTACTGGTGGCATAGGAAGCGGAAAAAGCACCGTGTGCCGCATATTTGCGGCACTGGGCTATGAGGTATATGAAGCCGACAAACGGGCCAAAGCCCTCATGACCGAAAACCCCAGGGTGCGGCAGGGGGTGCTCAACCTTTTTGGCCGGGAGGCCTACCTGCCCGAGGGCAGCCTCAACCGCGCTTACATAGGTAGCATTGTGTTCAAAGACGCCCAAAAACTGAAGCAGCTCAATGCCATTGTACACCCCGAAACCGCTAGGGATTTTGAAAACTGGATGCAGGCCCTGCCCGCCGGCTACGACAAGCCTTTTGTGCTGAAGGAAGCTGCTATATTGTTTGAATCCGGTGCCTACCGGGGGGTGGATGAAGTGCTGTGCGTGTATGCCCCCAAAACCCTGAGGCTGAAAAGAGTATGCCAGCGGGATGGCGTTTCGGCAGAAAGTGTACTGCAGCGCATGAGCAAGCAATGGCCCGAGCAGCAAAAGCTGTTGCGGGCCGACTTCGCGATTTACAACGACGAACAACATGCGCTCACTCATCAGGTGCTGGCGGCCATTCGCTACTTTTCAGCTCCATAAGTTTTTTTTCCCGTTCAAAATTACCACGCAGATAATTCCATAAGGGCCCAAAGAGCAGTTTGATGGGATTGTGCCCCATAAAGCCCGTGGTTACGCCATACTTCACCGGCTCTACCTCCCGCTCATAGGTGCCAAATAGGCGATCCCACAGCATGAGCACCCCTCCGTAGTTTTTGTCGATGTAGCGCGCATTGGAGCCGTGGTGTACCCGGTGAGCCGAAGGAGTATTGAGCCAACCCTCAATAAGGGGAATTCTGCCCACCAGCTCGGTATGTAAAAAGAGCTGGTACAGCAGGTTGAGTACGAGACAGAGGGTCACCTGCAAAGGGGTAAAACCCAGCAGAATGGCAGGAAAGAAAAACAGGGGGCTTACAAAGCCCGTCAGCCAGTTGATGCGTATGGCGGTGGAGAAGTTCATCCACGGGCTGGAGTGATGTACATTGTGCAGGGTCCACAGCCATCGCCATTCGTGGCTGCAGCGGTGCTGCCAGTAGTAAAGAAAGTCCGTGATCACAAAGGCTGCTGCCAGCCCCCAGCCAGCCTGTGGGATATCGAAGAGGGCAAAGGGCTCCAGCCATTGAAACACCCAGAAGCTCCAGGCAATTTTCAGGGGCTTGAGCAGTTGGTTGCCCAGGAAGATAAAGCCATTGGCCAGGCTTTCCCGCAGGTTATACACCTGGCGCTTTTTTCGCCATGCCCACAGGCTCTCTATCAGCAGCAGGGTGGTGAGCACAGCCAGGGCATATAAAGTGAATATTTCCATGATGTTGAAGGGTTAATTTGAGACCCAATCTAACCCATAGAAGGGATGCTGGCAGATTTTTTCAACCTGTGCATCAAATCTTTCAACATACGGCATGAAAAACCCCATGAAGGGAAATGGCAAACAAGCCATTGGCGGCTTGTTTGCACAGGGAGCTATTCGTCTTAGCGGGTATGCTCCATTTCTTTTACCACCAGCTCCACTGCATCTACCAGGGCGTGGTCTTGCAGATGGTAGTAGGCGTGTTTGCCTGCGCGGCGGGAGACGCACACGCCCTTGTCGCGCAAAATGCTGAGGTGCTGAGAGGCTACGGCTTGTTCCAGCCCCAGGGCCAGGTGTATTTCCGTGACGTTTTTTTCGCCTTCGCGCAGTAAATCAATCATGGCCAGGCGTACAGGATGAGCAATGGCTTTCAGGCTTTCGGCTGCTTGCTTCCACTTGGGAGCTCTGCATGTTGTCAAAGTCAGGGCCATTTCACTTTTGTTTTACAAAATATTTGTTTTACAGCAAATTTAGTACCACGAAATCAATAGCCCGGGCCAGGAAGAAAAAAATCGGAGAAATGTTGGCAGGGACAGCCAAGCGTTCCATATTCAGGCCGCTTAATAGGCCATGTGAACACGATTAGGTCAATAAATAACGTGAGTTCGGGATAGTCTGAGGCATTTTTCTAATAAGCATCGTATTTCCGTGTTTGCAGAAGTCAGAAGCCTCTTACTAACTTTTCTGAAACAGGAAGCTGATTTCTTGAGAAGAATAGTTATTTAAATACAGCATATACCTGCTGCCAAAAAGGGGGAATACCCCAATAGTGCCTTCATGGAGCATGCATACATGAAACTTTGTTTTTGTCAACCACCCCCCGGCCCCT
>RFHT01000709.1 GCA_003696835.1 Bacteroidota bacterium | reverse complement strand
TCTTCCACTATGCGCTCCCAGCTCTTGCCGAAATTGCGGGTGCGGTAGAGGTAGGGCGTCCAGTTGTTTCGCCTGTGGTCGTCAAACACCACAAAAGCCTCCCCGGCCTCAAAGTTAGAGGCTTTGATGTGTGGAATCCAGGTATTTTCCGGTACGCCTTTGATTTTGCCCCCCACATTGGTCCAGCTTTTTCCCCCGTCGCGGGTGAGTTGTAGCTGGCCGTCATCTGTACCCACCCATATCACGTTTTCATCCACCGGACTGGGGGCAATGGCGATGATGGTGGTATGGTTTTCGGCTCCAGTTACATCAAAGGTGAGGCCACCGCTTTCCAGCGCTTTTTGTTTGGCGGGATCGTTGGTAGTGAGGTCGGGAGAAATAATTTGCCAGCTCTGACCGTAGTCGTCGCTTTTGTGGAGGTACTGCGAGCCATAGTACACCGTTTTCTTGTTGTGGGGATTAATGGCAATCCCGGCATTCCAGTTGAAGCGCAGATATTCCCCCTCTGGGTGAACGGGCTTGATGGAGAGCAACTGCCCGGAGGGGCGGTGATAGCGCACCAGGTTGCCTGCCTGCCCCATGGCATAGCCATAGCGGCTGTCCAGAGGGTCAGGCACTACATCAAAACCATCGCCCACACTCAGGCGCTGCCAGTACATGTTGCGTATGCCCCCTTTGAACCAGCTTTGGCTGGGCCCCACCCAGGAGCCATTGTCCTGCAGGCCGCCATATACGTTGTAGGGCATCTCCATGTCCACCCGTACATGGTAGAACTGTCCCAGGGGCAAATGCTCCACAAAGTCCCACTTTTTACCGCGGTCGCGGGTAATACTGAGGCCGCCGTCATGGCCCAGCAGGATAAAGTCGGGGTCGTGGGGGTGAGACCACCAGGCGTGGTGGTCGGTATGCACCTTATTGCCCGGCACAAAGGTGCTCCAGCTCTTTCCGCCATCCTCGCTTACCGTTACTTCCGTAGCAATGCTATATACCCGGTTTTCATTGTGGGTATCCACGTAAATATCTGCATAGTAAAAGGGCCTGCCACCTATTTGGGGGTCTTTGGGTTTGGAAACGCGCTTCCAGTTTTCGCCCCCGTCGTCGGAGCGAAAAATGCCGTTGTCCTGCGACTCGATATAAGCATATACCACTTCGGGCTGTGAAGGTGCAAATGACAGGCCGATGCGTCCCAGGTTCCCTTTGGGCAGCCCGTTTTCCGGCCCCAGTTTTTTCCAGCTTTCTCCTCCATCATAGCTAAGGTAAATGCCCGAGCCTGCCCCACCCGACTGGAAGTACCAGGCATCGCGGTGGTGCTCCCACATACCGGCTATCAGTTTGTTGGGGTTGGAGGGGTCCATTACCAGGTCGGAGCAGCCAGTACGGGCATTTACATACAGCTGTTTCCTCCAGCTTTTCCCGCCATCTGTGCTTTTGTAAATGCCTCTGTGCTCACTGTCGGCCCAACTGGCGCCGCTGGCACCAGCCCATACCACCTCCGGGTTTTCGGGGTGTACAATTACGCGGTGAATCTGGCGGGTGAGCTCCAGGCCCAGCTGCTGCCAGCTACGGCCCCCGTCTATGGTTTTGTACATGCCCCAGCCACTGTTCTGGCTGTTGCGGGGGTTGCCTTCTCCCGTGCCTACATAAATGATGTTAGGGTTTTTTTGGTAAATGGCGATGGCACCGATGGAGGCCGTACGCTCATGCTCAAAAATGGGGGTCCAGCTCTGGCCGCCATTTTCCGAGCGCCACACCCCTCCGGCAGCTGCACCCACATACATGGTGTTGGGTTCCTGCAGCACCACATCTATGGCCGTTACCCGGCCGCTCATACCGGCCGGGCCGATGTTGCGGGCCTGGATGTTGTTGAAAAGGGAAAGGTCCACTTCCTGCGCAGGAAGCAGCGGCATCAGACCACACAATAAGAAAAAGAGGAAACTTCTGTTCATGGGTTTGGAGTTGTAGGTGGTTGGGGAGGATGAATATAGTGAAAAGGAAGAAAAGGGTATTCTTCCTATCAAAAAAAGCTTTAGATATTAGCTAACTAACATGTGCAAACTAAAGCTAATTTGCCCAGGCTATGGGAGGCATCTGGTCATATATTTTATTATCTAAAATTCTGCCCGATTTCTTTTTATTTTTGCCCCCCCATTGCTTAAAAAAGAAGGGGACATTTGCCGTTTCACATTGGTCCCGGATTTCAAGTACCCATTCTTTTCGCATAGGACGAGCTTTGGGGCCAGATTCTCCGCCTACGATCACCCAGTCGATCCCATTGAGATTTAGGTTTGAAAGCGGGCCCAAAAGGGGTTCAAGGGATAGGAATTTGATTTGAGCATTTGAGGTCCTCAAAAAATTAATTCTTTCAATTACCTTATTATTTTCGACAGAAACCCCCATCCATATATTTGGGGTCCAATTTAAGTGTTCTGAATATTTAGCTAACATATCGGCTCTTTTGGTCAATACCTGGAAGGTGTGCTGCGGACAGTCATTCATGACGCCAAATACTTTCTGAATAAAAGAAAGTGGGATTGATTTATGAAAGAGGTCGCTCATGGAGTTTACAAAAACTAATTTGGGCCTTTTCCAGCTATATGGGACTTTCAGGGCTTCTTCATGTACCGTGAGCTTGAAATTATGTTGGTACTTTTCAACCCCCATTGCATGTAATCTCCGGGACATCACTTCTGCATAACAGAACTTGCATCCAGCAGATATTTTGTCGCACCCTGTAGTTGGGTTCCAGGTCATTTCTGTCCATTCGATACTTGATTGGGCCATAATATTTGTTTAACGTACAACAATTTTTTCAGGATACCTTCTGAGTTTATGTACATTGCTTGAACAGGTTTTGAAAGAGTTAATTTTGTGTTGTTTTATCAATTTTCGAATAATTGTATTGACGTGTTTTGGGAGAAATCCATTTGTCAGGCCAAATAGGTAAACATCATAATTAGAAAGAAGGTTTCGTTGTAAAATTTGATTTGTTAATTCCTCTTCGAAAACCTGAAGCTTCTTTGGAGTATTAAACTCAGGAAATAAACTTGGCGTTGCCGGGTTGATTCTATCTTTATCAATATCATAATTTGCTTCCCCTCTTAACTTGTCAATTTTCCACGCTGCTGCCAAAAATTTTTCCAATGCCAATGGGTGGCTGGAGCCAAAAATTAATCCAAATATGTTGCTATTTTTCTTTATAGAAAATGGAGCAAGATAATACTCATAGTTTTCGGGTATGAGGCTTTTGTAGTAATCAAGTATTACTCTATGGCACTGGAAGTAAGATTTACCTTCAAAATCAATTTTCTCTACCTCAAGATATTTTTTAAAAGATTCGTGTTCGCGAAACCTGTTGATATATGAAGAAGAAATGTAAAAAAGAAAATCTGTTTGTCTTTGTGTTACAATTTTCAAAAAGACCTCTTT
>RFHT01000708.1 GCA_003696835.1 Bacteroidota bacterium | reverse complement strand
TCGCGCAGGCTCAGCGATTCGCAGCCCATGATGAGGTAGGCCGCGTCCTGGGCAGGCAGTATGACCTCCAGCGACTCCCAGTTGGCCTGGTGATGAAGTCGGATGTCTTTGGGTCGGTCCATCATTAGAAGAAACAATTAGAATTGAGGACAAAATGGCTGCTCATTTTCCGAATAAACCTCCCAACAGTCCTTTTTTCTTTTTTGTTGAGGCTTCAATTTTTTCTTGAATTTCCTCTATGGAGTCTTCCAGGGCATCTATGGCAAAGTCATCCTGCAGCGCCCGGGCCAGGGGCAAGGCCGCCTGAAAGTGGGAAAGCGCCTCCTGCCAGTTGAGCTGGTCTTGCTGCAGCCCGCCCATCTTTTGGAGGCATTCGAGCAATTCTTTGCGGTCCTGGGCCGCCTCCAGGCCCTGCCGGGCCAGTTCGTAGGCTTGCAGAGCCTTTTCGGGCAGACCCTTGTACTCATAGAGCCGGGCCACGCGCATGTAGTTAAAGGCTTGCTGGCGGGTGTTGCCGCTTTGGTCAAAAAAATGGGCTGCCGCTTCGTGGTGCTCTATGGCGTCGTCAATTTGCTGTAGCTGTACAAACACATCGGCAACCTGCTCATGGGTAAAAGCCAGGCTTTCCCAGGCTTCGGCCTCTTCGAGGTCGTCGAGGGCCTGCCCGTAGTGGCTGAAGGCCAGGTCGGCTTCCTGCTCATTGATGTATAGTACCCCCAGGTTGCGGTGGCTTTTGGCTACCACCTCCAGGGCATCGGACGCTTTGATTTCTGTAAGGGCCTCGTACCAGCTTTTGGCCAGGTCGGTGAGCCCCACCGTAGCCAATATATTGGCGATGCGAAAACGAATTTCTGCCGCGTGATGATCCACAGCCTGGGACAGCCCCCGGGCAGTGTGTAGATGGCGCACAGCTTCCAGCCAGTCGCCCTGACGCTCATATATGCGGGCTTTGAGCTGGTAGGCCCGGGCCATGTTTAAAAATTGCTTTTCACTTTCGGCTTGCTGTATGGCTTGGTTGGCATAAACCAAGGCCTGCTCAAACAGGCCCGCTTCCAGCAAGGCTGTTGCCCGTTGAGCGGGGTCTGTTTCCGATGCTGCTATTTGCTCTGATTCAGCCGCTGAGGGCGAATCTGCTTGTGCATCAGCTGCTGCATCCACAAAAGTGAAAACCCGGCTCACCCGTTGCCATAGCAGGGGAGCTTCCTCCTCGAAGCGGCTGAGGCTGTAAGGGTCCAGCCAAAGGCAAATACTGGCAGGAATTTTTTCCCACACCTCCCCCTCTTCATTCCAGGAACCCAGCAACTCCCACTTCCCCTCCAGCACCTCGGCAATCAGGCTGTTGGGCAGCCCCCATATATGCCATACCTGGGGGGCATTTGTTTCTTCCAGATCGGTCAGCACCACTTGCAATTCCATTTCCAGAGACGAAATGGGGCGACCGCGCCAGTCGAGCAGGGTATGTTCGTGCTTTTGCAGCACTTCGTGCTCCCGCAATTGCTCCAAAATATCGTACACAAAAGAATCGTGGGCATAACTTACTACGCTGATGTTGCCTTCAGGGGCTTTGGCCAGGTGTGAGGCCAATTCTTCGAATTGAGCAGTATTGTGGTCAGGTACTTGTTCCATGTAAACATTTTATGCGGCCTCAAAATAGGAAATCGAGCGTATATGTCCTAATTTGACTTTTTATTAACTTGCAGGGGATTTGCAACGATTTTGTCTATGCGCTTTTTTCTGATCTTGTACCAGTCACTGGATGCCATTCGGGCCAACCTTTTCCGGGCAGGCGTGACCATCTTTATCATTGCCCTGGGCATCACGGCCCTGGCAGGAGTGCTTACCTCCATTGACGGAATTAAAAGTGGCATCAGCAGTAGTTTTTCTTCTTTGGGCTCCAATACCTTCCGAATTCGCAACTTCGTTTCGGAGGTGCGCATAGGAGGCCGCCACCGGCGCGACAAGCCCAAGCGCTATCCCCCCATTGAGTACCGCCAGGCGGTGGCGTTTAAAGAAGTTTTTGGTAACCAGGCCATTGTAAGCATCACGGGTAATGGAGGAGGGATTAATGAGGTAAAATACCGGAGCGTTTCTACCAACCCCAATATCACCGTGATAGGGACAGATGAAAACTATTTGAAAACGGCCCGTTTTGAGCTGGCAGAAGGCCGCAACATCACGGCTGAAGACAATACCCTGGCCCGCAATGTGGTCATTATCGGCAACGAGATCAAGGAGAAGCTTTTTGAGCAAGAACCGGCCGTAGGGAAAGTGGTCAATATCAGTGGGAAAATTTACCGGGTAATCGGTACCTTCGCCAAAATGGGCACCACCGGTGGCAGAGGCCTGGACAACATGGCCGTAGTGCCCCTCAACACCCTGCGAAACCATCGTTCCAATATGGGCTCCCTCACCCTGAATGTGTATGTGGACGACCCCACCAAAATCGACTACTACATGGACGAGGCAAGGGGCAACTTCAGGTTGGTGCGCAACCTCAAGCCCCGGGATCCCGACGACTTTTCCGTGATGAAAAGCGATGCCTTTGTGGAAGATTTGATGGAAAACCTCAAAGTGCTCACCATTTCGGCCCAGGTCATTGCCCTGATTACCCTGCTGGGGGCATCCATTGCGCTGCTTAACGTGATGCTGGTTTCGGTAACGGAACGCACCAACGAAATTGGGCTGCGCAAAGCCCTGGGAGCTACGCGCAAAAACATTCTGCACCAGTTCCTAACCGAGGCCGTGGTCATTTGCCAGCTGGGGGGCATACTGGGCATTGTAATGGGGCTGCTCGTAGGCAACTTGCTGGGCACTATTCTGCTTCAGGGCGAGTTTGTGGTGCCCTGGCTCTGGATTGGCATTGGCTTGTTTGCCTGTTTCATCGTGGGCGTTGCTTCGGGCTACTACCCCGCCTGGAAGGCTGCCCGGGTGGATCCCATAGAGTCGCTCCGTAGAGAGTAAAAAAATTTCAGGGCTTTTTCAGCATGGGAAACAGCCGGCGAATTTCCGCTTCGTCTGGCTGGGCGCCATATT
>RFHT01000098.1 GCA_003696835.1 Bacteroidota bacterium | reverse complement strand
GAATAACAAGTATTTTGATTTACGAATAAAATAGTTTGCAGCTGATTGTTAACGGGAAGAAAAATGTTTCACTTGTTACATCTGTGTTAAAAAAAATGAAAACATCTCCTTATACTTGTCTTAGCGTTGTGAATCTAAACAGCTCCTCAGTTAAGAAACCAACAGGTCAGTTATTTCTTTGCATAAAATGCAACAAAAATTTGCATTTTTAGCAGGATTATTACTACCTTTGAAGAGGTAAGTGCTTTTCCCTTAGTGGTGGATGTCTCTTTGCCGTAAACTTTCCCTTTCCCTCCCATCCACTCCCATATTCTCCACTGCATAGGAAGCCTGGCAAAGAGCTCCACTTCTTTTTAAGAAAAATCGCTGAAAACTTTCAGCGATTTTTTTTGTGGCCTATATTTGGGAAACCCCACAAAAACTGAACGAACATGAAAAATTCTTACATCCTCCTTCTCATGTTGAGTAGCTGGCTGTTTTGGGCCTGTCAGAGCGGGCAGCAGAAACAGCAGCCACCCGAACAGGTGGCTGAAGAAAACCCTCCTGCCGAGGGCTTTGACCTTGAGGGTAGCGACCCCCGCGCCATGGCCATAGCCGATGAGGTGATGCAGGCCATGGGAGGCCGGACTGCCTGGGATGAAACCCGCCACATCAAGTGGAACTTCTTTGGCAGGCGGCTGCTGGTTTGGGACAAACACACCGGCAATGTGCGCATAGAAATTCCCGCACAGGCCACCACCATCCTGCTGAACATTCACAGTGGCGAAGGCAGGGTGAAGGTGGGCGAGCGCGAGCTCGCCCCACAGGACTCGCTGCAAAAGTACCTGGAGCGGGGCAAGGGCATCTGGATCAACGACAGCTACTGGCTGGTGATGCCCTTTAAGCTCAAAGACAGTGGGGTGACCCTCACCTATGCAGGCGAGGACACCACCGCCGACGGCCGGCCCGCCGATGTGCTGCAGCTCACCTTCAAAGAGGTGGGCAACACCCCCGAAAACCGCTACCTGGTGTATGTGGATAAAGAGAGTCGCCTGGTGACCCAATGGACCTTCTTCCGCAATGCCGCCGACGAAAAGCCCTTGTTTACCACTCCCTGGAGCAACTACCGCCAACATGGAAAGATTTTGCTTTCCGGCGACCGGGGACAGTCGGCACAGGGTAAGCGCGAGCTCACAGATATAGCCGTATTTGAGGAGCTGCCCGAAAGCGTTTATACATATTTTTTGCCGGTGGACTGGGCCCAATACGAGCAGTGAGCCGTGGTGATAGGGGTAGGCATAGACCTCATAGAGGTGGAGCGCGTGGGCAGGCGGGTACAAAGGGGAGAGGCCTTTAAGCGCAAGGTGTTCACCCCGGCTGAGATTGCCTATTGCGAAAAGCAGGCCCATCCCGGGCAGCATTTTGCTGCCCGCTTTGCTGCCAAGGAGGCCTTTTTCAAGGCCCTGGGCACCGGTTGGAGTGGCGATATGCAGTTTTACGAGGTGGAAGTGCAGCACCTTCCTTCCGGCAGGCCGGGCTTGTTGCTGCACGGTAGTTGCCGGCAGCTGGCGGCCCAAATGGGGGTAACACACATTCACCTCTCGCTCACCCACCTGGCGGCCTCTGCTGCTGCCGTGGTGGTGCTGGAGGGCGAAGCTCCCCCAGGCAAGCAGTAGCGCCGGGAGCTTCCAGCCTCCGTCCTTTTGATTCAACACATCCATTCATCTACCCCCTATGTCTATCATTCAGGTAAGCTGTGCCATCATTGAGCAGGAGGGGCGGGTGCTGCTGGCGCAGCGCTCGCCGGGCATGCGGCACCCGCTGTGCTGGGAGTTTCCCGGTGGCAAACTCCTGCCAGACGAAAGCCCTGATGCTGCCATCGTGCGCGAAATACGCGAGGAACTCGCCATGGAGGTGCAGCCCCTGGAACAACTGCCAGCGGTGCAGCACGATTATGGCGATATACACATCCACCTCATCCCCATTCGTTGCCGCTGGCTGGGCGGTGCACCCGTGCTGGCCGAGCACCTCCAAATCCGGTGGCTGGAGCCCCGGCAGGCCCGCCAGCTCGACCTGGCAGCAGCAGACCAAAAAGTGCTGGAGCTGTATCTTACGCATATTTGATCCCCCTCAAAAAACAAAATTGAAACAAAACAAGCGACAAAGGGCCATAATGTCGATTACTCCTCTATTTTCTTACCCGTTTAATTAAGCAACACACACTTGTTTTCCTATTGAGCGTAATATATATACAATTTAACCATTCCCCTTGCGTTATGTATAAAAAGTAGTTTGTTTTTGTATTATAAACCGAATTTTTTATATTGACCTCCTCATTACTACCCTTGTAATGAATCTCTTACGCTCTTGAGTTCCGTTCACTGTTAGTTTCATCTATTTTCACTTACCTTCCTGATCGTCATTATTGGGCAGCTCCTTTTGCCTGCTATTTGCAGACTTTGCCAGCATGGGCAAGCAATGCTTGAATTACCTGGATAAAATGAAATATCGCTTATTTTATATGGTGTATTTCTTTGGTCATCCTTACTCTACCTGGATCAATAACCCTTTTACCTAAATTATCTGAACTATGCAAATGTCTCTTTCCGCAACAGAACTTTGCCGGATTATCAACAGAAATGGGGGTGGTATTCTCGACAATATCGCCCTGGAACGCGTAGATGCCTATCTGGGCATAAAAGAAACGATGATGAATACGGACGTGAGCAAAGACGAAGCTTTTCAACAACGCTATCTGAACACCTATAAAAGTCGTGGTGCACGCATCAGACAAAGTACCTTGAAGCAATATTTTGAACTGATGGAAGCTGAAAAGGAAAGTGTGAGCCTGAACCTTCGCAGGTTGTACCTGCAGTTGTTTGGCGAATACACCAGCATACGGCTCAACCATGTGGCTTTTGTTACCCAAATGATGAACCTCATCAATGATACCTATCCCGTGATAGACAGCGGCCTGGCTTATACCTTTGGATTTGAGGAGCCCACCCAAAGCCGTATGAGCATGAGCGAGCGCATACACGTATATGAGGAGTTTTACACCCATTTGCGCATGGTGTACAAAGAAGTCATCAGCGAACGCATGATTTACGATTTGCTGAAGGTATTTGAAATTACCCTGAAACGAGAGGGCCGCAAGGT
>RFHT01000707.1 GCA_003696835.1 Bacteroidota bacterium | reverse complement strand
GGTTGACAAAAACAAAGTTTCATGTATGCATGGTCCATGAAGGCACTATTGGGGTATTCCCCCTTTTTTGCAGCAGGTATATGCTGAATAGATACGTTCTTAATTAGAATTTTGCCCTCATTCCCTACTAAGAAATACGAAATCAAGCCAAACAGCACATTATTTACTTAAACCAACCAGAGCATGATCATCATTTATGGAACCTCCAAGGCACACGCCATCAAAACCCAAAGTGTGAGTGGCAGCACCTGCCCCCATTGCAACGAAAACACCTCTTTTTTCCTCAGCACCTTCCTCAGGTATGCCCATGTGTACTTCATCCCGCTTTTTAGCATGGGTAAATACAGTGTGGTAGTCTGCGAAAACTGTGGAGCAGAGCTCAAGAACCGCCAGAGAAGCCACAATATGCAGCTGGAAATAAGCAATATGAAAGCTGCGACCCGCATTCCTTTTTACCATTTTGCAGGCATCAGCCTCATCCTCTTCCTCCTTGCCGGCCTGTTTATATCGGGAACTTTCTCTCATAGTAACACCGTTTATACCGCCTACCCCGTCAATATCCCCAGCACCTCCACCACTGCCAACACCTCTACTCCCACCGCCAACTACCTGGCATACCCCCGCACAGGAGATGTATATGAATACAAAACCGAAAGTGGGTATTCTCTTTTTAAACTGGGAACCGTAGGCTACGACAGCCTGGAGGTGTATTTCAACCAGTATGAAAGCGACCGCATCTCCGGACTCTACCAGATCGACAAACCCGACAAATACGAAGCCCATACCTATCAAATGGCTTATAGCGATATGCTGGACTTGTATGAGGCAGGCAAAATTCTGGACGTAAAAAGACCCTGATTAGCTCTTTTCATCACAGCACCAACCACAAAAGCCCCCCGGAGTTCCGGGGGGCTTTGCCCTATTCAGTGGCCGGGCGTTCGCTCCCCAGCCAGTAGGCAGTGGGAAACATGCGCTCCATGCGGCGGTCAATATCACTGACCGTTACACTCCCATCCTGATTCTCATCCAAAATGGCGTTGCGCTCGTACTCGGGAGAAGGACGCGCAAAAATGGTATAGCAATAGTCCTTACCCAGCGCTTCGGGGGCCAGTACAGCCAGGTATAAGTCATTGAGATGCTCAAAATTGCCGTGTTTGACTTTCACCTGCTGCAAATACTGATACACATAATCCAACTGCTGAATGGCATCCATGGCCCTGAGACGCTCCGGGCTTACATTGAGCTTGCGGGCAGCCGCAGGGGTAAACTGTATCAGCCCCACCGCACCCGTGCCCTGGTAGTTCAGCACAGAAGGATCAAACTTCGACTCGGAATACATCACGGCCATCAGCCATTCCGGCTTGATGTTCAGACGCCTGCTGATGTAACGCACCTTTTTCTCAAAATCTTCCACATCATATACGTAGTCCTCTGCCTTGTCAATGAGGTACAAGGCCGGTTCATCCTTGCTGCTAAACAAGCCCATTAAACCCGCCGATGCAATGCGGTGGGTCAGCAAGTTGCTTGCTACTACCAGCAAGAGCACAACACTCCCCTGCCTGAGATAAAGGGGAAGTTTGCGGATAAAAGCCATGCGGTGCTCAAGGTCGTGGTATCCCTCCGGCTTTACGCTGTGCATACGCCCATCCACAATGATGCGTTTCTTGGGTGATTTGCTGTTCATTTCTGTCCGATATTAAAAATTTGCCTATATATGCAAATATTATTAGCAATAATAAGGCCTTTTTTTTATAAATCAAAATTTATTAGACCTATTTACTAAAATAAATAGTATTCATGCCCCTTGCTTTAACAGCCAGTGGAAAGTCTGTGTCATAGCTTGCAACTCAAAGTGGAAGGTGAGTATGGCAGAATTGAGGAGATATTTGGGCATATTTGTGAGGATAAACGAGGAGATGAGTAATTCACATCCTTCTGTTTTTCTCCACCAATTTCCCTCGGGGTCAGCTATCTCCCACAAAATCCTCACAATGGCAGACCACTGCCTAAAACCGGATCAGTTTTTTACTAAAAAAATGCCCCTGCTCATCGGAAATTTGCAGCACATACATCCCTGCAGGCAGCGAAACGGGCAGGCGGTAAGCTGCACCGGCACCGGCATAAATGCGGCGGCTCATCAGCAGCTTGCCCTGAACATCCAGCAAGCTGATGGCGAGCAAACGGGCAGGGGAATCTGCCCCAAAACGCAGACTAATGGCTTCCCCTATGGGGTTGGGTACCTCCAACTGCAACCAGGCTTGCAGCCGGGGCTCCAGGGGCACCATGTCCAGGCTCAGTTCCATCACCACCGGAAGGTGGTCCGACATCTGTCTGAGGTTATTGCAAATGGCATCGGGCACGGCCGTATTGCCATTGCAGTTGAGGCTGGTGTTAAATACACTTCCATCATTGCCCAGGGCTTTATAGGTTCCAGGTGTGTAAGCAGCCCCCATGCTACCCTCCATAATGGTTCTGCCGGGCAGTATAAAGTCGAAGCGGTCGTCCAGCCCGCCGCCGGAGCCACAGTCGGGGCTGCTGGAGCGGGTGGACTGGGTAAGCACTTCGCGGCGGTTGTTGCCCCAGCCGTTTTGGGCGCCGGAAGGGTCCCGCAGGCGTATCTCAGCGTCGGGGTGAAACACCAGCTTTTGGAAGGCCTTGTCGGTATGGCCCGAAATGTTGAGGTCGCCCATGAAGATCACATTCTCTCCCCGGGCGTTGGCCCCTATCCAGTCCATCACCCGCTGGGCGTCCTCCTCCCGGCGGTTTTCATCGCTGGCGGAACTGCCAGCCTTAAAATGGGCAATGATGCAATAGAGAAAGGTCGTATCACCCGGCGTCTGGGGCTTGAGGTAATAGAGTTTATAAACGTTGATGTCGCGCAGGTTGCTGCCGATGACGGCATCGCCCGCATAGCCAAAAATCGCCTTGTTGTAAAAGATCATGTTGGCAAGGCTGGAGTTGGCCTGGTTAGAAAGCTTGCCAAAGGCAAAATTATTACTGAAGGTGATGGATTTTTGCAGAATGCGATTGGCAAAGGCCACGTTGGGCGCCATTTCATTCACCGTGAGGATGTCGGGCTTATAATAGGTGAGAATGCTTTCGAGCCAAACATCTTTGCTGCTAAGGGGTACATTATCGCAGGGATTACCGTATTGCAGCAAATTGTAGTGCATAATGCGCACCGGCTGCTGGGCCCGGCCTGTGAGGCAGGCCATTCCTCCAAACAGCCCCAAAAACAGGACAAATTGAAGGGTCTTTTGGATTGGCCGCCTGAGAAAAAAGAAAAATCGAATCATGGAATGTGCTTTGGGGCAAATGTACAATAAAAGCACAGACTTTGAACAGGCAGCAAGCAGAAATTCTCCTGTCTTTTTTAGGCAATGGCAGCTCAGGCAGTGAGTACCTGCATGGGCATGATTTGGCTGCGGTCGGGCCCTACCGAAAGGTAGGTCAGAGGGACCTTTAGGTGCTGCTGCAGGTAATCCACGTATTGCTGCAGGCTGGCTGGCAGCAGCTTTTTGTCCCTGATGGCCGTGATGTCATCCTGCCAGCTGCTGAGGGTTTCATAGACCGGGCGTATGCCGGGCGTAAACTCAAAGGGCACTTCCTCTGTCTGCTGCCCGTCAATCTCATAAGCCGTACATGCTTTGATTGCTTCCAGGCCTGAGAGCACATCGGCCTTGGTCATGATGAGGTCGGTGACCCCATTGAGCTGAATGGCGTATTTGAGCAGAGGCAGGTCGATCCATCCACAGCGGCGGGGCCTGCCGGTAGTGGCCCCATATTCGTGGCCCATATCGCGCAGACGCTGCCCGGTCTGGTCGTGCAGCTCGGTGGGAAAGGGCCCACTGCCCACACGGGTACAATAGGCCTTGAAGATGCCATAGACGCGCCCGATATTGCGGGGCGCAATGCCCAGGCCGGTGCAGGCACCGGCCGTAATGGTGTTGGAACTCGTCACATAGGGGTAGCTCCCAAACTCTATATCCAGCAGGGTGCCCTGTGCCCCTTCGGCCAGTATATTTTGCCCTTGGCTCAGGGCATGGTTCAGGTAATACTCCGTATTGATGAGCTGAAAGCCCCGCAGGTATTCGATAGCTTCGAGAAAGCTTTCATCCAAAAGCTCGTATTCATACCCGTAATAGGCATCCAGCAGTCTGCGGTGCTTGGCCACCAGAAAGCGGTATTTTTTCTCAAAATTACCCGACAACAGATCCCCTACCCGCAAGCCGTTACGCCCGGTTTTGTCCATGTAAGTAGGCCCTATGCCCCGCAGGGTAGAACCGATCTTCTGGTCGCCCTTGGCAGCTTCAGATGCAGCATCCAGCAGCTTGTGGGTAGGCAAAATCAGATGGGCGCGGCGGGAAATCAGCAGCTTGCTGCGCACATCCACGCCCACTTGCTGCAGCTTCTCTATTTCGGCTTTCAGCGTCACCGGGTCCAGCACTACGCCATTGCCAATCACACAATGCGTGTTGGGATGAAAAATGCCTGAGGGAATCAGGTGCAGCACATATTTTTTCCCTTCTATCACGAGGGTGTGCCCGGCATTGGGCCCTCCCTGAAACCTGGCCACAATGTCGTAACGGGGGCTCAGCACATCGACGATCTTACCTTTTCCTTCGTCTCCCCACTGTAGCCCTAATAAAACATCAACACGCATAGGGGTTTGTTGTTAAATAAGTATAAATGGTGGATAAATTCATTGCCGGCGCATCAGCTGGATGCCTGCCGGTAAAACTCTTTGCTTTCTTCCAGGCTGGGAAAAATCTGGAAGATGGTGTCCAGCTTGGTAATCAGCAGCAGATTTTGGATGTAGCTGGAAGGGTTGCTCAAGATGAGTTCTCCTCCGGCCTTACGCGCCTTGGTGAGCAGGGTAATCAATACCCCCAGTCCGCTGCTGTTGATGTGGATCAGCTCGTTCAAATCCACGATAAAATTGCGCATGCCATCTTCGAGCTCATTGCTAAAGGACTCGGTAATGGAGATGCCGTCTTTTTCGCCAATGAGGTTGCCTTTGAGGTAATAGGTCCCTATCTGGTTATCGGCTATATACTTAAATTCCATATTTCTCAGATGAATCTTGTTTTTTTTCCTGACAATTGGGGTTGGCACACTTGCCGTACATGGTAAGGGAGTGGTGGGTAATGTCAAAACCCAGCAAATCCCCTATGGTTTTTTCTATGGAGCCTATGCGGGGGTCGCAAAACTCTTTGACTTTCCCACAATCGGTGCAGATGAGGTGGTCGTGCTGTTTGTAGCCGTAGGATTTTTCGTACAGTGCCTGCGAAGTCCCAAACTGATGGCGTTTTACCAGGTCGCACTCCACCAGCAGGTCGAGGGTATTGTACACCGTGGCCCGGCTCACGCGGTAGTTTTTGTTTTTCATGTGGATGTAGAGCGATTCTACATCAAAGTGGTCGGAACGGTTGTATATTTCCTCCAGAATAGCAAAGCGTTCGGGGGTTTTGCGCTGGCCTTTCTGGTCCAGATAATGCGCAAATATATGCTTAACTTCTTCGGTTCGTTCCTGTTGTTTTAAAGGAGGTAAATCAGGCATAAATCTCCATTTAACAGCCTTTTTGAAGCTGTGAATTTAGTAAAAAAAATGATAACACAAGCAGGCAGCACGACTTTCCGCTAAGGCTTGTCGCTTCTTATTGCTCATTCAGCAGCATCAATATGCTGGGTTCTCACCTTTTTCTCACCCTTCTTCTCGAGCGGCGGCTTCTGCCTTTGTCATCTTTGAGGGTTTGCTGTATTCCCCACCAGGCAAAGTAGATGCCACCCCCGACAATCGCAAGTACGATGAGCGCTGTAACGAAAGAATCCATAGGGTCTCTGTTTTAGGCGTAACATCCTGAATATACTGCTTTCCGGGCAAAAAAAAAAAGCTGCCCAAAACGGGCAGCCTGTAAACCTTTCTTTGGTGCAGGCATTACATCATGCCGCCCATGCCCGGTGCGTGCCCGTGGCCACCGCCCATTTCCTTTTCGGGCTCGGGCTCATCGGTGATCACCACTTCGGTAGTGAGCAACAGGCCGGCTATGGAAGAAGCATTTTCCAGGGCACTACGGGCGACCTTGGTGGGGTCTATGATACCCGTTTTGAAGAAGTGCTCGAACTGCTCATTTCTGGCGTTGAAGCCATAGTCCATATCGGCGTGGTTGCGCACTTCGTTGAGGATGACACCAGCTTCCAGGCCGGCGTTTTCAACGATGATGCGAAGGGGATCTTCCAGGGCGCGTTTTACGATGGAAACGCCTATACCCACATCTCCTTCAAGGAATTTGTCGTTAATGCCACCTTTTCCGGGTTCGAGGGCCGAAACAGCACGGATCAGGGCTACGCCACCACCGGGGATGATGCCTTCTTCTACTGCAGCTTTGGTAGCGTGCAAGGCGTCATCTACGCGGTCTTTTTTCTCCTTCATTTCTACTTCGGTAGCAGCCCCTACGTGGATCACGGCTACCCCACCAGAAAGCTTGGCCAGGCGCTCCTGCAGCTTTTCGCGGTCGTAGTCAGAAGTCGTGGTTTCTATTTGAGCTTTGATCTGCTCGGTGCGGGCTTTGATCAGGTCTTTGGAACCGGCACCGTCCACAATGGTGGTGTTGTCTTTGTCGATGGTAACTTTGCCGGCAGAACCCAGCTGAGCCAGGGTAGCATTTTCCAGCTTGTAACCACGCTCTTCGGAGATCACTTCACCTCCGGTGAGAACGGCAATGTCTTCCAGCATGGCTTTTCTTCTGTCGCCAAAGCCAGGAGCTTTTACAGCAGCTACTTTGAGCGAGCCACGGATTTTGTTCACAACCAGGGTAGCCAGGGCTTCACCATCCACATCTTCGGCGATGATGAGCAGCGGACGCCCGGTTTGAACAGTTTGCTCCAGTATGGGCAGCAGGTCCTTCATCTGCGAAATCTTCTTGTCGAAGAGCAGAATGTAGGGATTTTCCAGCTCAACCTCCATGTTGTCGGGGTTGGTTACGAAGTAGGGAGAGAGGTAGCCACGGTCAAACTGCATACCTTCTACCACGTCCAGGTAAGTTTCCAGCCCGCGAGCTTCTTCAACAGTGATCACGCCGTCCTTGCCCACTTTTTCCATGGCGTCAGCAATGAATTTACCAATTTCTTCGTCGTTGTTGGAAGAAATGGTAGCTACCTGAGCAATTTCGCTGGAATCACTGATGGGCTTGGAGTACTCCTTGAGCTTGGCTACTACCACTTTGGTGGCTTCTTCAATGCCTTTTTTCAGTTCCATGGGATTGGCACCGGCCGTTACGTTTTTGAGGCCTTCGCGAATCATGGCCTGAGCCAGTACGGTAGCAGTAGTAGTACCATCACCTGCAACGTCGGCAGTTTTGGAAGCTACTTCCTTCACCATCTGAGCGCCCATGTTTTCGATGGGATCGCGCAGCTCAATTTCTTTGGCTACGGTTACGCCGTCTTTGGTAATATTGGGGGCACCAAATTTTTTGTCCAGTACTACATTGCGCCCCTTGGGACCCAAAGTTACTTTCACGGCATTAGCAAGGGCATCTACGCCTCTCTTCAACCGGTCTCTTGCGTCAACGTGAAATTCTATTTGTTTTGCCATTTTTCTTGATAAGTTTTGGTGGTTTGATTGAAATAGTGAAACGGTTTGGGGTTAATTACACGCATTAACCTTAGATAATAGCGAAGATGTCTGATTCACGCATGATCAGGTAATCCTGGCCATCAATGGAAATTTCCGTACCAGCGTACTTTCCATAAAGGACCGTATCACCAACAGAAACCGTAACGGGCTCGTCCTTTTTGCCAGGACCCACAGCCACTACTTTTCCTTTTTGAGGCTTTTCTTTTGCAGTATCGGGGATGATAATGCCTGAAGCAGTTTTTTCTTCTGCTGGTGCTGGCTCTACCAACATGCGATCGGCTAATGGTTTGATTTTCATAATGACCTATCTATTTAGTTTTTCATTGTTGAATTCCTTACGCCCAACGCCTTTTCGAAAAATGTGCCAATTGGCCAAAGACTGACAATATTGCAAATTGACAGGGCGCTTTGCCAAATTGGCATGACAACTTGAAAGTTGTCTCAGGCCCTCACTTTCCCCTGCCCGCCCACTTGGGCGATCACTTCTTCGAGGCTGGCTTGCAGTTGTTCGCCTGAACGCATATTCTTCAGCTGATACTTGCCGCTCTTTATTTCTTCGCTGCCTATCATGAGGGTAAAGGCAATATTTTTTTTGTTGGCATAACTCAGCTGCTTTTTCATTTTGACAGCTTCGGGGTACAGCTCGGCAGCTATACCGGCCCGCCGCAGGCGGTCCAGTGCCTGCAGGCAGGGTCTGAGGCTTTCGGCGCCAAAATTGACAAGCAGCACCTGCACACTACCGCTGTTTACAGCCTCAAACAGGCCCAGTTCCTCCATGCCCAGGTATAGCCGGTCGGCTCCAAAGGAAATGCCAATACCCGACATCCCCTGCAGCCCAAATACGCCGGTAAGGTTGTCGTAGCGGCCGCCGCCGCCTACGCTGCCGATGGCTACCTCCCGGAGGCTCACTTCGTATATGCTGCCGGTATAATACTCCAGACCACGGGCCAGGCGCAGGTCCAGCACCACCCTGCCGTTAAAGCGGCTGAGGTGGGCATACATATCCAGCACTTCGCGCAGTTCATCTATACCCCTGCGGCCCACAGAATCGGCCGCAAATTTTTCGGCCAGAAAGTCCAGCTTTTCCACATTGCTGCCCTCAAAAGTGATGAGCTCAAAGAGCTGGCTCACCGCAGCATCATCCAGCCCGCGGCTCAGCAGTTCCTGCCGCACGCCCTCCTGCCCGATTTTGTCCAGCTTATCAATGGATATACAGATCTCCGCAAACTTGTCGGTGCGCCCGATGGCTTCGGCATAGCCTGTCAAAATTTTGCGGTTGCTAATGCGTATGTCGAATTGCTCAAATCCCAGAGCCGAAATGGCTTCGTCATAAATGGCAATAAACTCCGCATCGAACAGCAGGGAGTTCGAACCCACCACGTCGGCATCGCACTGATAAAACTCCCGGTAGCGCCCTTTCTGGGGCCGGTCGGCCCGCCAAACGGGCTGTATCTGGTAGCGTTTAAAGGGAAAGGTGAGCGCATGCTGGTTCATCACCACATAGCGGGCAAAGGGAACAGTGAGATCGTAACGCAGGGCCTTTTCACAGATCTGGCGGCTCAGCTTCTGGTAGTCGGTCAGTTCGGTGGCTTTGCGCAAAAAATCGCCGGAGTTGAGAATTTTAAAAATGAGGCGTTCGCCTTCTTCTCCGTATTTACCCGTGAGTACGGACAGCTTCTCCATGGCAGGCGTTTCCAGCGGGGCATAGCCGTATTTTTCAAATACCTGCCTGATGGTATCAAAAATATACCGCCTTCGAATCATTTCCTCGGGCCCAAAGTCCCGCGTTCCTTTTGGTATGCTCGGTTTTGACATGTTGTTAATCTTTTTTGGCCATGATGTGCATCAGAACGGCCCGCATCCTTAAAGGGGAATTGCGCGTATCAAAAACTTGTTTTCCAAAAGCAGCCGCAAATATAGATAAAAACTCCCGTCAATCGGGCATTCTTTCAAAATATCCGGGTATTTCGGCGGCACACAGCAGGGCCCAGCTGTAACAAAGCGGGCAGGTAGGGCGTCTTGCTTCAGGCAGAAGCAGGGTTTTTTAAGCCTGCTGTGCAAATATTTCCAAAATATTCGTAAATTACTCATTCATCGATACCTCCAAATAACAGAAAACACATCGTTATGGAATCAAACTTTATCATTATTGCTATTGTCATTTTTGCTGCATTTTTGTTCATCCGCATGGGATGGTTCATCGTCAAGCAGCAAACGGCTGCTGTGGTGCAGCGCCTGGGTAAATTTGAACGCGTTGCTTTTGCAGGCTTTCACATTAAGATCCCTTTCATCGACGTGGTAGCAGGCAGGATAAACCTCAAAATCCAACAGCTGGATGTGCAGGTGGAAACCAAAACACAGAACAATGTGTTTGTACACCTCAAGGTCTCTGTGCAGTTTCACGTACTCAAAGACAAGGTATATGATGCCTTCTACAAGCTGGAAAGCCCCCATGCTCAGATTACTTCCTATGTATTTGACGTGGTGCGGGCCGAGGTGCCCAAAATGAAGCTGGATGAGGTCTTTGAACGCAAAGATGACATCGCCATAGCCATTAAGCAGGAGCTGGCCGGCGCCATGGACGACTACGGCTACGGCATCGTCAAGGCCCTGGTAACGGACATAGACCCCGATTCAGAAGTAAAGCGCTCCATGAACCGCATCAACGCCGCCGAACGCGAAAAAGTGGCAGCCCAGTTTGAAGCCGATGCCGAGCGCATCAAGATCGTGGCCATTGCCCAGGCTGAGGCGGAAAGTAAAAAGCTGCAGGGACAGGGTATAGCCGACCAGCGGCGCGAAATTGCCAAGGGTCTGGAAGACTCTGTGGAAGCCCTCAACAAGGTGGGGATTAATTCTCAGGAAGCTTCGGCCCTCATTGTGGTTACGCAGCACTACGACACCCTGCAGGCCATGGGCACCCAGTCCAAAAGCAACCTCATTCTGCTGCCCAACTCGCCCTCCAATGCCAGCGACATGATGAATCAGATGATTACCTCATTTACGGCTGCCAGCATGATGGGCGACGAAATGAAAAACGGAAAAACCGAAGCGGTAAACAAGTAATGAGCTGATAGGAGGGGCTGCCTCTGCTGGCTCCCGGCTTTTCCTGCGCTCACATCATAGCCCGTGCACCTGGTCTCAGACCCTGGGCACGGGCTTTCGCTATTTCTCCAAGTCTATACAGCCGATTTTAACCACTCCATGCCCTCCTCTTCGGCATTTACCACCCGCATGGGCATGGGGGGTTTGTTGAATCCCATGAAAAAATTGGCCAGTATTTTGCTGAATGGGGAGCCCACAATAATGGCCCCGGCGCAAAAATAATTCTTGGCCTCACTGGCATAGTACTGCCGGGCGGCACGCTCAATTTTTACTGGCGCGCGCATGTCCACCAGCACCGGTACTTTTTTGCCATCCAGCATTTTTGCCACCTGCCGGTAGGCCCGCTGGGCATCGGCCAGGGTAATATTGGCCCCCGCTACAAAATTCCAGTGGAATATGCCCGAATCGTCCAGGCGCAGCAGCTCGGTGGCCTGCTGTTGTTGTCCATTCATTTTTGTATGTATTAGATAAATTAGGCTACGAATATTTGAAGCCCAAGCTAAAGAAACAACGGTTGAAACAGCAGACGCTTTGGACAATTTGCTTTCACAAGAAGGACATTCGCCCTGGCTGAGCTTGATATGGTCTTTTATAGGTGCAAGGTATGGCTGCAGAATGATTTAATGGGTATTCAAATTATCTCTAATTAGCACCCTACTACTTCAACCAGCCCAAATTACGCCAAAAGCAAGAGCAAATGGGAAAAATACCTGCAGGCAAACCCGGTTGGGATTTGATCCTGAACAAATGCGAACAGCTATTGTTGCGCTGTGGAGGCCTTCCGGCTCAGCCACTGCCGCAGAACCCCCTAGACCGGCTGGCGTTCTTTCTGGAAGCATTGGAGGGGTACTTTGAGCAATGCAAAGCCCAAAAGGACTACATAGACCAGCGGCTGAACGAGGTACTGGAAGTTGTAGGTGCCATTTCCATGTTAGATTTCAACCAGCAGGTGCGGGTTTCAGATAAAGGTGACATGTTTGATGCAGTGGCAATGGGTATCAATATGCTGTGTGAAGAACTACTGGCATCAACTGTTTCCAAAGATGCCCTGCATGGCATCATCGACTCCATGATAGACCCCGTACTGGTGATGAATGCCCAATACCAGATTGTGATGGCCAATCCGGCAGCTGCACAGCTTTCGCATTATACCGGTGAGCAGCTTCTCCAACTCAGTTGGGGCAGCCTGCTGGCTGAAGATCACTTTGAAGAAAAGGTGCTGCAGCCCCTGCGGGCTCATGGCCGCATCAGTAACGTAGAATCCTGGCTTCATACCAATGCCGGAGAGCGAATCCCCGTAGCGGTAAGTGCCTCCACCATTTCGAAAGAGACAGCTGGCCTCTACACCCTGGTGTGTGTACTCAAAGACATACGGGAGCAAAAACAGCATGAAGCCAAGCTGCGCAAGGCCAAAGAAGCGGCCGAAGCCGGTGCCAGGGCCAAGTCGGAATTCCTGGCCACCATGAGCCATGAAATCCGCACCCCCATGAATGGCATCATCGGCATGACAGACCTGCTGCTGCAAACTTCCCTGGATGAAGAGCAGCAGGAATTTGTGGACATTATTCGCATCAGCGGAGAGAGCCTGCTCAATATCATCAATGACATCCTGGATTTTTCCAAAATAGAATCTGGCAGCATCGAGCTGGAAGCTCAGGATTTTCATTTGCCTACCTGTATAGAGGAAAGCCTGGACCTGCTGGCACCCAAGGCCCACGAAAAGGGGCTGGAGTTGCTCTATGAGCTGGAAAATGATGTTCCTGCATTTATTGTAGGAGATGAAACCCGCATACGGCAAATCCTGATCAACTTGCTGGGCAATGCCCTCAAATTCACCTCAGAGGGGGAGATCCTGGTGCGGGTACGCAAAATAGCGGAAGGTACCGATAGGGTGAAGCTACAGTTCACGGTACAGGATACCGGCATCGGCATTCCACCCGACCGCCTGCACAGGCTATTTAAGGCCTTCTCGCAAGTAGATGCCTCCACCACCCGCAAATATGGTGGTACGGGTCTGGGCCTGGCAATATGCAAGCGGCTGAGTGAGTTGATGGGAGGCAAAATATGGGTAGAGTCGGAAGTTGGCAAAGGCTCTGCTTTTCACTTTAGCATACAAACCCGCATAGGAGACCCCGTACCTCTGCCCATACAAGTGGACGCCCGGGCCCTGGAGATGCTCAAGGGCAAGCGCGTACTCATTGTGGACGACAACCGCACCAACCGACGAATACTGCAGCGCCAGTGTGAGCACTGGCACATGCAGCCTGTCACAGCAGAAGGGGGCAGGCAGGCCCTGGCTCTGCTCGACCAGGGCAAACAATTCGACATTGGCATACTGGACTACCACATGCCCGAAATGGACGGCATGGAGCTCGGCCGTGCCATCAGGCAGCACCCCTCAGCCTTTCCCCTCATCATGCTCAGCTCCATTTACCGCCCCGAAGAGCAGTTGGAGGAATCCAGAAATATTTTTGAGGCTTTTGTGATGAAACCTGCCAAGCAGACCTATTTGCTCAATGTGCTGGTAAATACCCTCTCGCCCAGGCGCCCGCGCGTGGTGCCGGGCCGCAACCAAAAAGCCCCCCGCCTGGACGCTCTACTGGGCCAGCGGCTGCCTCTTCGCATATTAGTAGCAGAAGACAATCCCATTAACCAGAAAATTACCCGAAAGGTTCTGGCACAATTTGGCTATGAAGCAGACCTGGCAGAAAACGGGCTGCAGGTACTCCAACGCTTGCAACAACAGCCCTACCACCTTATACTCATGGATGTGCAAATGCCGGAAATGGATGGCCTCGAAGCCAGCCGGCAAATACGGGCCTCCTTCCCTCCGCATCTGCAGCCCTGCATCATTGCCATGACGGCCAATGCCATGCAGGGCGACCGGGAAATATGCCTGCAGGCAGGCATGGACGACTACATTTCAAAACCCGCCAAACCGCTTGCCATCCAGCATATTCTGGAAAAATGGGGCCAAAAGGTGCTGGAACGGGGCATGGGAAGCTAAGCGATCAGCTCATGAATCACCTGCCCGCCAAACTGGGACAGCTGCTTGAAGCGGCCTCCATGAAAATAGGTCAGGCGGCTATCGTCCAGGCCTAACAGATGCAGCAGACTCACGTGCACATCGCGTAGGGGGTGCACCACCTCTACGGCCTTTTGGCCAATGTCATCGGTGGCACCAATGGTGTGTCCGGCTTTTACCCCTCCACCGGCCATCCACATCGCCATGGCATCGGGATTGTGGTCACGACCATAGGCAATGCCACCTTCACGTACGCCATTGTCGGGGCTCCGCCCAAACTCCCCACACCAGACCACCAGGGTCTCCTCCAGCATCCCTCTGCGTTTGAGGTCTTTGATGAGGGCAGCAATGGGCTGATCGATGGAGCGGATGAGGGTACCGTGGGCACGGGCCAGAAAGTCGTGTGAGTCCCAGCCTCCTGAGTATATTTGAACAAATCGTACCCCCTTTTCTACCAGTTTGCGTGCCAGCAGGCACTTGCGGCCAAAGGCGTCGGTTTCTTTTTGACCGATGCCATACATTTCCCGCGTTTGTTCATCCTCATCCGCTATGTTCATCACCTCCGGTACTTCCATTTGCATGCGAAAGGCCAGCTCGTAGCTCTGCATGCGGGCGGCCAGCTCGCCATGGCCGGGATGGGCCTGCTGATGTCTCCGGTTGAACTGCTGCAGCAAATCCAGGCTTTTTCGCTGGTGGTAGCGGCTCACACCGGGAGGGGGATCCAGGTTGAGGATGGGTGAGCCCGTAGGGCGCAGGGGGGTGCCCTGAAAATGGGCAGGCAAAAAGCCATTGCCCCAGTTGGCAGCCCCTCCCTGGGGATAGGCCAGCTCAGGCAGGACCACAAAGGCCGGCAGGTTTTCATTGATACTGCCCAGTCCGTACACCACCCAGGCGCCCAGGGCGGGATCCCCCCCAAAGCGGTTGCCCGTATTGAGGTGGTACATGGCCGTAGGGTGGTTGACCGATTCGGCCTGGCATCCCCGGTAAAAACAAATATCGTCTGCCACCTCTGCCAGGTGCACAAAGTGCTCGCACATGTCGGCACCTGACTTACCCACCTTGCGGCTGCTAAAGGGGCTGCGCACCAGGTAACGCCTGCCCGAGGACATGGCCGAAAACTGCTCGCCCTTGCGTACAAACTCCTTCAGATGCAGAGCCTCCAGGCCGGGCTTGGGGTCAAAGGTATCGATGTGGCTGGGACCTCCTTCCATGAGCAAAAAGATGACGTGCTTTGCTTGAGCAGCAGCCATAGGAGGCTTGCGGCTGAGCAGGTTTTCTGTGCCGGGCAGGTCCTGCCGCCTGGCCTCGCAGCCCAGCAGGCTGCTCAGGGCGATGGCTCCTATGCCAGAGCCCAATCCGTATAAAAATGCGCGTCTGTCCATCAATACAGGTAAATAAATTCATTGGCATTGAACCACAACAGGCAAAGGTCGGCCAGGGCGCGGCTAGCAGGCGAAACCTCCCAGGCTTTTTTGTCGGGTACGTAGTTCGAATAAATGTCCAGTTTTTCGGTGTATTCAAATGGTTCCCCGGTCATTTCTTCAAACATTTTTCGCCTTACTTCCAGGGGGTACTCCATTTTTTGAGGGGGATGCTGGCGGTGATATTGTTGCATCTCTTTGAGATAGGCCAGGCATATTTCCATTTCTTCTTTGCTTGGAGGCCTGTTCCACACCCGCATCATACCTGCCATGAGCTGCGCCCGGATGTGGGAATGGGATCGCTGCAGGTCCAGGGCGAAGGCCAGGGCCCGGTCGTAAGAGCTGGAGCTGTTTAGCAGGGTAAAAGCCTGGGGACTGATGGTTGAAGCCGTTCTGCGTTCGCAGGCAAGGTCCGGACCGGGCTGATTAAACACCTCCAGCATGGGGTTGGGCAGGCCGCGCAGCCGCTCGGTATAAATGCTGCGGCGGTTTCGCTGCTCCGGCCTGGGCGAAGGCTGATAGGCCCGTGCTACCGATCCCATAATGTGGCGTGGCTGCAGGGCCACCTCCAGGTTGATTTCCGGCCGTACAGGTATGCCTCCCATTTCGGGGTTCAGCTCTCCCGATACCAGCAGCATGGCATCTCTGATTTCTTCGGCCTCCAGCCTGCGGGGACTAAACACAGCCAGGTAATCATTCCGGGGGTCCGCCTGGCGGAGAGCTGCCAGCTGAGCATGATCTGAAGCGCGCCGGTAGGTGGCCGAGGTCATGATGAGGCGGTGCAGGGCCTTGATGGACCAGCCCTGCCCCACAAAATAGCCCACCAGCCAGTCCAGCAGCTCCGGGTGGGTAGGTTTTTTGCCGGTAGCGCCAAAATTATTGCTGTTTTCGGCCAGGCCTTTGCCAAAATGATACTGCCACACCCGGTTCACGATGGAGCGAAGTACCAGGGGGTTGTCTGCCCGCGCCAGCCAGTGGGCAAACTGCAGCCTGCGGCCCTGCATGCCCTTGCTAATCACAGGACCACCAGGGACGGCTTCCCGGGGTTGGTGAAAGGCCTTCATAGCGGGAATGGCGCTCAAAATGCCGGGCGTCACCTCCTCAGCGGGAGCATAAACAGAGCCTCCTGTAAGAATAAAGGTAGGCTCAGGGTTTCCTGCCAGTTTTTCGGGCATTCGTATAGGCCTGACCGAATGCACCACCCGCGCGGGGCCGTCATAAACCGAGAACGCCCATGCTTCATACCTGCCCAGCTCCCGGTGCAGGGTTTGCAACTCCTTCTGCAGGACTTTTCGGTATCCCAGGTCTTCGTAGGTCAGGCCCAGGTAGCGGGCGGGCCGCTGGTCTTCGGGCAGCTTCATTCGCTGTCGCCTGGGCAGGTAGGGCAAGCCCCGGGCACGGTACCAGGCCCGGGCAGCAGCCTCTTCCTTTGCAGCTATGGATTTTTGCTCCTCCTCTGCCCGTTTAATCCAGGCCATAATTTGAGCCTTTTCCTCCTCCATCCCGTTGAGGTTTTCCTGTGGCAAAAAAGGTGCCTCCCGCTCAGCAAACTGGGTGGTGGCAAATACGGCCTGTATGCGGTAGTAGTCTTTGGTGGGGATGGGATCAAATTTGTGGTCGTGGCAGCGCGCACAGCGCAGCGGAATGGACAAAAAGGTTTCTCCCACACTGTTGGTTACATCATCCAGAAAAAACTGCCGGGTTTCAGCCGCCACACTCATACCCGTGTGCTCCCAGGGGCCCATGCGCAAAAAGCCGGTAGCAATGAGCATTTCCGGCCGCGAAGGGTCTATTTCGTCCCCGGCAAGCTGTTCCAGGATAAACTGGTTATAGGGTTTGTCTTCATTAAAAGAGCGGATCACATAGTCGCGGTAGCGCCATGCATGGGGACGGGCATAGTCATTGGCGAAGCCGTCACTATCGGCATAGCGCGCCACATCCAGCCAGTGGCGGGCCCATTGCTCTCCATAATGCGGGCTCGCCAGCAGGCGGTCAATTAGCTTGGGATAAGCCTGCTCGCTCTGATCGGCCAAAAAGGTTTTGACTTCTGCAATACTGGGCGGCAATCCCCTCAGGTCAAAGCTTGCCCTGCGGACGAGGGTGAGCTTGTCGGCTTCAGCAGCAGGTGTAAGGCCCTTTTCTTTCAGTTTTTGGTAAATAAATGCATCTATGGGATGGGAGTAATCATTTGCCGGCACTTCTGGAGCAGTGAGGGGAGTGAATGCCCAGAGGTCTTCCTCTTTGTAGCGGCGGTTGGCCCAGCCGGAAGTGCGGGCTTCACTGGTCTTTACGCGAATTTGCCCTCCAAAATCCCAGTCGTCTGCAGCCAGTATAGCCGCATGCCTGCTGCTGTCGGGCCAGGGAGCTCCCTGCGCAATCCAGTATTCCAGCATGCTCAGTTGCCGGGCAGTCAGCCGGTCGTTTTCTTTGGGTGGCATCTGAAAGTCCGGATCTTCCCAGCTGGCAGCCACATACAGGGGGCTTCGCTTTGGCTTGCCCGGCAGCAGGGCGGCCTGCCCCGATTCTCCTCCCCCCAGCATGCCCTCCCGGCTGCGCAGGTCGAAGGCTGCCTCTATTTCTTCGGGATCATTTCCATGACAAGCAAAACACTTGCTCTCCAGCAGGGGATACACTTCATGCACAAACAATTTTTCTGCATCCACCCCCTGCAGTCCCATCTCATTTTGGCGGCAGCCCCCACAAACAACAAGCAACCCCCAAAGGGCAAGTAACTGAATGATGAGGGTATGCCTGTGTAAAAACGAATGCATGTTTGATGAGGAAAAAGGTTGACTTGCCAATTTATCCAGCATTTGCCGCATATCCCAGCTCACGCAATGCTTTGCACAGCATGCAGCAAGCAAATTGGAGCTCCGGGAAAGACCTACGGTAACCCGAAAAACGCCTGCTGCGCGGCAAGCAGGGAGCGAGGGGATGAGCTTGGAGCCATCACCTCGCATTTGATGCCCGGCGCAGCCGGGCGCCTGCAAAGGAAAAATGCTTATATTGACCGGCCTGAACCCTTTCAATACACTATTTATGGAACTGGTCAAATGGGGCATAATCGGTGCCGGAGACGTGACGGAAATCAAGAGTGGGCCTGCCCTGCAAAAGGCAGCAGGCTCTTCCCTGGTAGCCGTCATGCGCCGCAACGCAGCCAAAGCCGAAGACTATGCCCGCCGGCATGGCGTAGCCCGCTGGTACAGCCGGGCAGAAGACCTGCTGGCCGACCCGGAGGTGAATGCGGTTTATATTGCCACCCCCACCTCCAGCCACAAGTTATATACCCTGATGGCTGCCCGGGCGGGCAAGCCTGTGCTGGTGGAAAAGCCCATGGCCCTGAACAGCCGCGAATGTGAGGAGATGATTGCCGCCTGTGAGGCCGCAGGGGTGCCCCTGTGGGTGGCCTACTACCGGCGCAAGCTGCCGCGCTTTGAAAAGATGCGTGAGCTCATTCTTTCCGGTGCCATCGGTAGTCCGCGGGCCGTGGTCATTCGCCATTTTCTGCCCGAAGGCAAGCTACCCACACAGGCTTGGAAGGTGGACCCCCGCATCAACGGAGGCGGGCTGTTTGTGGACATGCAGGCCCATACCCTGGACTGGCTCGACTATACCTTTGGCCCTGCACAGGGTGTGCATGGTTTTGCCCTCAACCAGGCCGGTAGGTATGAGGCGGAGGATGCCGTGAGCTTTAGTCTGCTATTTAGCCAGCAGGTACTGGCCAGCGGTATCTGCGCCTACAGCACCAGCCACGGAGAAGAGTCGGTAACAGTTTACGGCAATCAGGGGCAGGTCTCTATGGGCTTTTTCCAGGCCAGCCCCATCTGCCTGCACAACAGCCGCGGCAAAGAAGAGTTCGAAATAGCCGACCCTCCACATGTGCATCAACCCCTCGTCCAAAGCATTGTGGACCAACTGCGCGGTGGTCCACCGGCCCCCAGCACGGGCCACACGGCCATGCGCACCACCCGGCTCATCGAACAAATCCTGGATGCAGGTAGCAGGTGACAGGATGCAGGATGCAGGATATCCTGAATCTTGCATCCTGAATCTTGCATCCTGAATCCTGCATCTTGCATCTTGGTAATTTAGCCACAAAGAACACAGAGAGCACGAAGGAGGGCACTAAGCCAATTGGGGCAAAGTTTGTGCTTGATGGGTGAGTTGCGAAAATGTGAAGTAATCGTTCCCTGAAGTTGAGAACATTGATTAGCGCTGATTTTTACTGATCTGTTGGGGGATGATGATCTGCAAGCATCTGCTTAGTTCGCCTCATCTACCTGTTCTTCTATCAAATGAGCTGTACGTTCTTCGTGCCCTAAGTGCCCTATGTGGCTAATCACCAAAGCCCTTGAATCTTGCATCCTGCATCCTGCATCCTGAATCTTGAATCCAATATCATTCAAAACCCATACAACTCAAATGTCTCATTTCAGAACCCTTTCGCTTTCCGATCCGCGTTTTACGCCCGAAGGGCTGCACCACCTGACGGTTAAAAGCCGGCACCTGGGCAGCAGGGCCGATATTTCCCTTTTTGTGCCCCAAACCGACCCCCTGCAGCAGGCCCCCTTGCCGCTGGTCATCCTGCTGCATGGAGTGTACAGCAGCCACTGGAGCTGGGCCTTCAAAGGTGGCGCCCACCTCACGGCCCAACGGCTGATACAGAGCGGACGAATATCGCCCATGGTACTGGCCATGCCTTCTGACGGGCTATGGGGAGATGGAAGCGGCTATGTACCCCATGCCAGGCAGGACTTTCAGTCGTGGATTGTAGAGGAAGTACCCCTGGCGGTGCAGGAATTGGTAGAAAGGGTGACGCCCGACTCTCCCCGCTTTCTGGCAGGCTTGTCCATGGGAGGCTGGGGCACCCTGCTACTGGGGGCCAAATTCCCCCAGCTTTGGCAAGGTCTTTCGGCACATTCGGCCATCACCCAGTGGAATGAAATGCGGTTTTTTGTAGAAGAAGATATAGCGGATTTTGCACC
>RFHT01000706.1 GCA_003696835.1 Bacteroidota bacterium | reverse complement strand
CTGCCTCCTTCAGTGCTGCTTTCGTACAAAATCCACTCAGCAAAAACCGAATCCACCAGCGGCCTGCCGTTGAGGGTGTCCAGTACCTTGCGCTCCACAAAGCGGTCCTGGGTAATTTCGAGCCGGTAATAGTAGGGTTTGAGCTGTTTGGCATCCACAATTTTTACCTCCACAGGCCCAGCACCCGGCAGGTAGGTAATGGCATCGGTAAAAGATTGACGCAGGATTTCGGTCTCACTTTCGGGGCTGATGCGCACAAACCTGCCGCCATTGCCCGTACCGGCCACCAGGCTCACAGGTATGCCGTCGCCATATTCCCCTTTAATGACCGTACCTCCCTGCTCCATTTGAGGCTTGTGGGGCACGGCAGATACCACGCGGTAAAAGCGGTTGCCGGGCACAAACTCCCGCCCGTCGGAACTGGTATCGTTGTAGGCGTATGCAATGGCCGCAAAGTAATAAGTGGTGTAATTTTTCAATCCGTTGTCGCCTCCCAGGGCAAAGAGGTCTTTGGTGACCTTTAGCGAATGAAAAATGCCTTCATCTGCTCCCTGCACCATCACCTGGTCCACGATTACGGGCCTGTCCAGGCCTTCAAATGCCTGCTCGGTACGGTTGACGATGGTGCTCACCCCATCCTCCAGGTCGCACTGGGCCACGATGCGGGCCCGTTCGGGATTGTCCAGTTCATTGGGGCCTACGGTGGCATCGGCCAGCTGGTACACCAGGTAGCCCTGGAAGCGAAAGAGGGAATCGGCAATGCCGTTGGCTTTGAGCACGGGATCGGCCTGTGCATAGCTTTCATTGTAATTGTTTCGCACCTCCTTGAGGGCTTCGTCGTATCCCCAGCTGAGCACCAGCGAGCGGTCGTATTCGGCTATGGCCAATTCAGGCGCATCGGGCCCGTCCAGCAGGGTGAAGTCGTTGTCAAACAGGGCCTGTGCCACGTCGTCAGCTTTGAGCAGTTCACATACTGAGCCAAACTGGTCGTTGTAAAAGCCCCGGGCCCACACCACCCCCGTGATGATTTCATTGACGGCACCGGGCTGAAGGGTAAAAGGGCCGGCACTCTGCAGGAAGCGCCTGTCTTCGTTTTTGGGGTTGTTGGCGTTGTTTTCTGTCCAGCCACTGCCTGCACACACGTCGCCGGGAAACATGTAGTTGGTGGGGGTGCCGGGACTGGCGGGGCCGTAGCCGTTGCCCACCCCCCCATTGGTGAAGTTGTCCACAATGGGGGTGCCGTCTTTCCAGAATCCCCTGAGGTAGCCATAGAAGTGCTGAGCCACCTCGGGATTGCCAATGAGGGAGAAGTCGTTGTTGTAATAGACAAATTTGGACATGATGATGGTTTCGCCCGGCTCATCCACCAGGCCGTCCTTGTCATTGTCAATGCCATCGTTCGGGTCAGCCAGCGGCCCCTGAAAGAAGTCCACGCCCACGGCGGGCGGGTTTTGGCCGTAGCCGGAGGCTCCGTCATCGTTGGCATCGGCATTGTATCCAAAGCCCAGTCCCCGGAGGGTATCACAGCCCACGTAGTCGTCATTAAACTTACCCACATCGGAGTCCACCCACTGGCCAATGTAGGTGTCGTTGAGCACCTGGTTGGAGCGGTTGATGACGGTTTGTTTGTAAAAGGTCATGTCATTGATGGCATTGGCTGTGGTGAAGGCAAATGCCAGCATGTGAATTTCAATGCCAATGGGTTCTGCACCGGTTTCGGTGTGCACATTTCCCCTGTCGTTGATGATCCACCAGATGGCCTGGTCGCCGGAGATGTCGGGATAATCGCCTTCGCGGGGGTTGTAGTCGAAGGGGTTGCCGTTCACATCCACAAAGGGGGCCATGTAGAGCAGTTCGCCATTTGGGCGCATGGCGCTGGACTCAATGATGCGACCATCGGGGCAGCGTACACGGAGGGCGGGCCAGTCGCGCACATTGGGAAACTGGTCCATATCGATGAGGGCGCCGCGGGCGGCGTACTCGGCCCGGAAGGCATCTATTTCGGTTTTGTTGATCTTCCACATGCGGTCGAAGCACTCACAAGTAGCTGCATCAATGGAGGCAGAGGTTTCATCCAGGGGCCCGGGCCAGAAATCAATGCCGTTTTGGCGGTAGGTTTGGGCCGCCAGGCGCAGCTGGCCGGCATCGTCTGTACCTCCTATCCAGAGGGAGCTGGCAAAGAGGGAATGCTTGCCGCTGCCTTTGGGAATTTCATAGCGGGGATCACCTACGAGGTCCCACCACATGTCGCCTCCGTTGTGCAGCAGGGCGCGCACGTTGTTTACATCCAGCTGGGCCGAGGCCGAAGGGGGCAGGCAGCTTTGGGAGGTGCGAAAGCCCTGCTGCGCTTTTTTTTCAACGCTGATGGGAGCGCGGGCCTGCAGGCTGAGCAGGCAGCAGGCCAGACACCACCACAAAAGGTATGGGAGAAGTGTTTTCATTGGGTTATAGACTAAAAACTAAACTGAACACCCAGCCTGATTCTCCTGGGCAGGGAGTAGTTTGAGGGGTTGTTCACCCGCAGGCGGTACTGGTCAGTAAACGCCTGCGGATTAATTTGAGACAAAATGGCCTGCTGGCCGGTGTCGCTGGCGAGGTAGCCGTCGTCGTCGGGCAGGCCGGTATATCGATATACATTCACCACATTTTGGGTATCGAACAGGTTGAGCACGAGCAGATATACATTGAAGCCATAGCTGCGATTTTTGCCCTGTGAGGAGGATTTTCCGCCCACCACAAAGCTTTTGTCCAGGCGCAGGTCGGCCCGGAACTGCCAGGGCATACGGAAGCCGTTGGGCGTTCCCTGTATTTGGTTCACAATGTTGATGCCTCCCTGCACGGCGGGCACCACCACGGCATTTTTGCTAAATGGCGTACCCGATCCCAACTGCAGGGTGAGGTTGGCGCCGAAATTTCGCAGGGGGTAAACAACCTTTTTTCCCAGTTGCAGGGCAGGCCCCAGACTGTGGCCCCCAAAGCGGTAGTCGGCCACGGCCGAGATGCGGTGGCGCTGGTCGGTATTCACCGGCAGGGGCACCCGCAGCACCCCCACTCCTTCGAGAAAGTTGACCACCGAGCGGGCCGAGGTGAAGTTGGAGCCGGTGGCATCGGCAAACTGCAGGGTGTAGCCCACCCGCAGCTGGGTATTGGCGGTGCGGCGCATGTCCAGGCTGAACACAAAGCCCTTCACAGTGCCAAAATCGAGGTTGTCGAAGGTGTCGTAGGAGAAGGGGTAAGCATTGGCAAAGCGGCGAAAGCGCACCATGTTGCGCAGCTCGCGGTAAAATCCCGAAAGGCTCACCGCCATGCGGTCGCCCAGCTTTTGCTTAAAGCCCGCTTCATAGTCAATGGTGATTTCGGGTTTGAGGTTGGGATTGTTAATTTCAGAAGTGGGGCGGTTTTCCAGAAAAAGGTAATCGGTAAGCTGGCCAGCCAGCAGGGAGCCCTGGGTGGGCAACAACTGACCGGGGCGCTGCGAGAGTACATCATAATGCGCAAAAAACAGGGCTTCATCGGTTATGGGAAAAGAAAAAGAAATACGTGGCATGAAGGTAGTCTGGGCTTCATAATCGCGAAAAGACTGCATGCTTACGCGGTTTTCCTTCACATAGGGTTGGGGCACATTACCGCCAACGGTAAGCTGGTTGGAAGAAACGGGGGTGCCGTTGGCATCCACCCAGGTTTCGCCTTTGCGGTAGCCCACCACCCGGCCCGGGTTGGTGGCATTGTCCACGTAGGGCACCCAGTCGGGGCCTACGCCCTGTGGCAGTTGGTAAGCAGGTATGGCCAGCTGGCCGGAGGCCACCTCGGCAGCGCTGTAGGTGGGGTGCAGGCTGAAGGGGTCCTTCAGCACGGGCTGGTTGGCATCGAAGTGGTCCACCCGCAGGCCCACGTTGAAGCGAATGTCTTCAAATTCAAATTTATCCTGCACAAAAAAAGAAACATAAGTGGGTGCGAAGGGGTTCATGGGCCGGTTTTGGGTGTCGGTGAAGAAGTCGGCGGCATCTCTTCTTCGGCTTTTGTTGCCCAGGTGGTCATAGCCGTAATAGGTCACCACGCCCAGGCCGTCGTTGAGCAGCTCGCTGGCATTGAAGAGGTCGAGGGTATAAAACTCCGGGGGCAGGGCATCAATGTTGATGAGGTCGGTGCCATCCAGGGGCAGGCCGAGCCTGCTGCGCAGGCGGCGGTCAAATTCCTTTTGGTCAGCGGCCACGTATTGCAGGGGGATGTTGATGGTATCTTGAAATTCGCCATTGGCCACCACATATTGGTATTCGGCCGGGTTGCCGGAGAGGGTGTTGAGGTGAAAATTGGCGTACTGGCGCATGAGTCCCCACAGGCCACGTGCGGCCAGGGCATAGAGGCGTTCGCTTCTTTGCTCAAACTCAAAGCCCGCCTTGAGGTTGTGGCCATTGATTTCGGCTGTGAGCTGGCCACTGAAGCGAAATTGCTCAAAATCAAACTTGGTAAAGCCCCCTGGACTGGCACCAACCCCGCTGAAAAGCGAATAAATGGCGCCGGGCCCCTGCCCGTTGAGGATGCCCTGGCGAAAGGCCAACTCGTCCAGATTGGTGAGCTGGTGCACAATGGGGTCGGAGCTGAACACGCCCGGAAAGAGGTTGGGTACGCCATGCTCTTCCACGTAGTCGAAAATGGCGCGGTTGTAATTGGCCAGTATGGGGTTGCGGGTATTGCTGCCGTCGAAGCGCAGGTTAGTGGGGCCGGGCGGGGCCAGGCTGATCCAGTATGGACCGGAGGAAAGCTCGCTGTGGGGGTCGTCCACATAGCCGTAGATGGGCGTGAGGTCATATTCAAATTTGCCCACATAACCATAGTCAAAGAAATTTTCGCGGTGAATGCGGTGCTGAAAACGGCGCTGGTAGCGGGAGTAGTCCAACTGCAGGGAGAAAAACAGGTTCTTCAGCAGAGGCCCGCCCTTCAGGTTTTGCTGGTAGCGCAGCCAGCCACGGTAGGAGTTGCCCAAAAACTGCTGGCTGGCGTCGGGAGCAAAGAGCATGTTGGTGATGCTCCACAGGTCGGAGTTGATGTGTTCATAATTACCCCCCAGCTTGATGAGGATGTTGTCGGTGGGCCTGAAGTCCAGCCTGCCCAGCAGGCGTATGCGGCGGTCGGTGTTGAAGGCTTTGGCCTTTACGGCCTCCACATCACCTGTACCAATGAAGTTGGCTCTGCTGCGGAAGGTGTTTCCATCGGGGTTAATTATTACAGGATTGGCCTGCAGGTCTTCAAGTATGCCTTCTTTGAGGCGGAATATGCCCCTGGCTGCGGGGTCCTGGTCGCGGTTGAAGTCGTATTCTCCCGAAAAAAAATAGCCCAGCACAGAGGTTTTGTATTGCTGCCCGCTGCTGCCGAAGCTGCGCTGGCGGGTGATGAGAGGCCCCGAAAAGTGAAAGGCCGCCAGGTTGCGGCCGTAGGGGTCCAGGCCTTCGCTGGTCACAAACTCGGCTCCGCCCTGAAAGGTGGAAGCCGGATTGGCCGTCGTAATGGAAACCACCCCGCCGGTAAAGTCGCCCAGCTCGGCGGGGGTGCCGCCAGTATAAACCTGAAATTGTGAGATGGCCGACTGTGGCAGGGAGGTGACGCCCCGTATCTTGATGCCATCTATGTAGTAGGCCGTAGAGGTGGAGCGGGCACCGCGTATGCTGATGTTGAAGTCGCCTTCGTCGGCCTGATACACCCCCGGCGTAATGGCCGCAACCGACTGCACATTGCGGGTGCCAATCTGCCTTACCTCTTCGCCGGAGAGGTTGCTCACCACGGTGGGGTCTTTTTCAAATACCGGATTGACAAAAACAGCTATTTCTACCGTATCTATTTCCGTACTGTTCACGTCGTGGGTAAAGCGCAGGTCCAGCTGCCGGGTCTGGCCGGCCAGCACGGGCACGTTTTCCTGCGTTTGGGTACTGCCCAAAAAACGCGCCTCCACCCGGTAGGTGCCCGGCAATATGGGTTGTATGCTGTAGTAACCCTTTTCGTCGGTTTGGGCACCATAGCGCAACAATTCCCCTTCAAATACCATCACCGTCACAAAAGGCAGGGGCTGGCCATGCTGGTCATATACCTTTCCGCTCAGTTTGCCGTCCTGGGCGTGGCACCTCATGCACCAGCCCACAAGCAAAATTAGAATCAAACAACGCATATTGGGTAAAGGGCTTAAATGTTTCTGCCATCAGGCACCATACCGGCCGGGCTTTGGAAGGCCAAAGCCGGTAGGCGCTGCCCGCGGCCTGCAGAGCCGGCGGGTATTGAATGAAGAAGCATTTAAGGAGATTAGAAAAGCGGCTAAATCAAAGATATTTAAATCCTACAGCAAGCACATTCCCAAAAAAGTACTTCGATTACACAATTTTTCTTATTTTTTGGGAATAATTGTACAAAATAAGCTGCGCAGCCAGGTATGAAACTCATTTATGATATAGTAAAAAAGCTCACCAAACAGGAATTGCGTATGGTGCGTCAGCAAATTCGCAACTCAGCTTTTGAGTATGAAAAGATGGGCAAACTCTTTGACTTGGTTACACGCTATGACGAGCGGGATGAGGAATTTTACGCCCAAAAGCTCTACGGCAAGCCCCCGGACAACACCTTTCGCGTAACCAAGTCGCGCCTTAAACGCATGCTGGAAAACGCCTTGCTCAACGACAAAAGCCTTTCGGCCTATGATGCGGCCTACATCAACGCCAAGCTCCAGACCCAAAAAAAGCTCATGCAGGGCGAAATACTGCTGGGGCGGGGGGCCTACATGGCCAGCAAGAACCTGCTGCTGCAGGTAATTGCTACGGCCAAAAAGTACCACCTCTACGATGAGTGGTTTCAGGCCGAGCTGCTGCTCTACCGCAGGGACGGCATACGCAGCACGGTAAAGGAGTTTGAAAAAAGAACCGAGGCCCTGCTGCACCAAAACCAGCAGACCAACCTCATACACGAAGGGCTGATCCTGCACTATTCCATCTCCAATGTGCTGCAAAACCGCAGCTTTTCGCCCGATAAGTTTGAAGAGCTGCACGCCAAAATCGACCGCATACGTGAAATAGCTGAAAATACGGATCATCCCCAGTTGTGGCACACCTACTATTTGACGGAAAACTATTACTACCAGGCCACAGGCGACTATGAGCGGGCCCTTTCTTTTTGCCACCAGTACTTCGAATTACTGCATAAGGAAAAGGCCCTGTACTCCAAGCAGAAAGAGGCCAACGTGTATGTGCAAATGGCCGGTATTTCCATGATGCTCAACCAGTTGGATGAGGCCAGCAGCTATGCAGAGAAAGCCCTGGCCATGTATAGCCCGGAGGAGATGAACTACCTGGTGAGCCTGCAGCTGGCCTTTCGCATTGCTTTTTATCGCAAGCACTTTGAGGAAGCCCTGGCTTATGTGGAGCAGGCCCTGCAGCACCCCCAGTTTGAAACCTCCAAAACCCTGGCAGCCAAGTGGCACTACTACCACGCCTGCCTGTTGTTCCGCCAGGGGCAATTTCAGGAGGCTTACCGCAAACTGGACGACACCACCCCTCTGCTGGCCGACAAGCAGGGCATGAATTTGCACATCAGGATGCTGGAAATCATGATCATTTACGAATTGGGGCATTACGACCTGATCGAGACCAAAATCCTCAATATGCGTCAATTTGTAAAGCGCACCCAAAAGCAGCAGACCTCTGCCCGCAACAATGGCCTGATACAGCTGCTATCTGCCTGGCACAAATCCAATTACGATTTTGTCCATATTTACCAGATGCTGCAAGATGCCGGCCAGGCCACTAACCCGGATGCCGATATGGGGGTTCACAGCCAGGAATTTATCCGCCTGGAGGACTGGATTGCTTCCAAGGTACAGGCATCAACGCCCTGAAAAAGCTTGCCCACAATCCGCTTTGGTTTTTCTTTCGTATATTTGGAAAGCATTCTGATGGATATGAGCCTTTCCCATATTATGCGCATGTTTTCCGCCCGCCCTGCTGCTATGCTGGCCAGGCTCATGCTGCTGCTGTACCTCATGGGAAGTTTTCTTAGCCAATGGAATGTGATCACCCATACGCT
>RFHT01000705.1 GCA_003696835.1 Bacteroidota bacterium | reverse complement strand
AGCAGGGTGAGGCAAAACGGCAACATCAGCCTGCCAGCCGGAGACTATTTCTTTTTGCTGGAATACCGGGGCAAAACAGTAGTAAAAATTCCCTTCAGCCTGAGATAGGATCTTTCCTCAAAACAAATGGGGGCCGGGTTCTGTACGAACCCGGCCCCCGAATTTTATGCTGTTGCCCGCTGGGGGGCAGTCACTTTGCTAGCCGTTCATGGACAACAGAAACTCCTCGTTGTCCTGGGTGTTCATCATGCGTTCGCGCAGGAACTCCATGCCTTCCACGGGATTCATGTCGGCCATAAACTTGCGCAGTACCCAAATTCTGTTGATGTCGTTGGCATCGAGCAGCAGGTCTTCGCGACGGGTACCCGAAGCAGTAACATCTATAGAAGGATAAATGCGGCGGTTGGCCAGGCGGCGGTCGAGCTGCAGCTCCATGTTGCCGGTACCTTTGAATTCTTCGAATATCACCTCATCCATTTTGCTGCCCGTATCGATGAGGGCCGTGGCAATGATGGTGAGGGAGCCGCCATGCTCAATGTTGCGCGCAGCACCAAAGAAGCGCTTGGGCTTGTGCAGGGCATTGGCATCCACCCCACCGGAGAGGATCTTACCCGAAGCCGGCATGCAGGTGTTGTGTGCACGGGCCAGGCGGGTGATGGAGTCGAGCAGTATGACCACATCGTGTCCGCATTCTACCATTCTTTTGGCTTTTTCCAATACAATAGAAGCCACCTGCACATGGCGGTCGGCGGGTTCATCAAAGGTAGAAGCAATCACCTCGGCATGTACATTTCGCTCCATATCGGTCACCTCTTCGGGGCGTTCGTCAATGAGCAGAATGATGAGGTATGCCTCGGGGTGGTTGGCGGCAATGCCGTTGGCAATTTTCTTGAGCAGCACCGTCTTACCGGTTTTGGGCTGGGCCACAATCAGGCCCCTTTGGCCTTTGCCGATGGGGGCAAAGAGGTCAATGACGCGCAGAGAGAGGTCCTGGGTGAACTTTTTGTCGCCGGTAGCCAGTTCAAAGCGCTCATTGGGGAAGAGGGGCGTGAGGTGGTCGAAGTAGATGCGGTCGCGCACCACTTCGGGCGAGCGGCCGTTGATGCTTTCTACCTTGAGCAGGGCAAAATAACGCTCGCCATCTTTGGGCGGGCGTATCTGGCCAAAGACCGTATCGCCAGTTTTGAGACCAAAGAGTTTGATTTGGGAAGGCGACACGTAGATGTCGTCGGGCGAGGGCAGGTAGTTGTATTCCGAAGAGCGCAAAAAGCCGTAACCTTCAGGAATGACCTCCAGCACGCCCTGGTTGCTGATTACGCCATCAAATTCGTTGGGATCATCTTCCATTTCCCGGCCTTGAGGTTCCCGGCTTGGGGGTCGTTCTTCGTTTATCTGTACTTTTTCACGTTCTTCCCTGCGCTCATCTCTGGCCCTGCTTTTGGGTTCGCGGGCAGGCCGCTCGGGGCGTTCCTTTCTTTCGCCATTTTCACTGGCTTCCACATTGCGGGCATTGGGCACGCGCTTGCGCCGGGTGCGCTTGCGCTCAGGTGCCGCCTCTTCGGCCTCCTTTTCAGCAGGCGGGTCTGCGGGCTCATCAGGGGAGTCAGCTTTGACCACTTCTTCTGCTTTTTCTTCTGCCTGGGGCTCTTCCACCACGGCCTCCACGGCTTCTTCGGCTTTTGCCTTTGATTTGCGGGTGGTGGTTTTTCGCTTGCGCTTTTTGGGCGCTTCCTCCACTGCAACTTCTTCCACAACCTCTACAGCTGCGGGGACTTCCGTCTGAGTTTCCGCTTCAGGCGCGTCTTTTTTGAGGACCTGAAGCTTGTCTGGCGTTTCAGCCTGAATATCTAAAATTTTGAATATGAGATCTTGCTTTGATAACTTTTCGAAATCTCCAATATCCAGTTTCTTCGCAATCTCCCTCAGATCGGAGATGTCATTATTGTTCAGTTCAATAATATCGTACATAAATGCAAAATGGTATAAGTTGGTGTAATCGTTGTTCGGAAATAACTGATGGTGTGTATGGCAGTACGTAGTTTGTTGGATGTTTCAAGGAAAGCTTGAAATTCGTGAGAGAGCCAAAAAACCGTTTGAGAAAAAAAGAGGTGCTGTTAGGCTATCAAACACCGGGATTGAAATTTTTTACAAAAAAAGGAAACTAATTCTAGTTTTCCAAAAAATATATGGTTCTGGGCAGCATTTTCCTTATAAGTTTATTTACGAAAATGGATTGCATTTTGTTATTTCGCAACTACAAAAAAACGAACGCTAACCCAATACTATGCTCGAAATACAAAAACTGCGCAAAAACACCTCAATGATCGTTCAGGCTCTGAAAGCAAGAAACGTGCCTGATGCAGGGGAGCAGGTCGAAAAGATTTTGCAGCTGGACCAGCAGAGGCGAAAGAATCAGGTGGAACTTGACCAGATGAAACAGGAGATGAACCAGGCGTCCAAATCCATTGGCATGCTTATGAAGCAGGGTAAGCGGGAGGAGGCTGAGGCCATTAAGCAGCGGGTATCCGAACTAAAAACCCGTATCAAGGAGCTGGAGCAATACCAACGACAAACGGAAGCTGCCCTGGAACAGCACCTTTGGAACTTGCCCAACGTATCGCACAGCAGCGTGCCGGTGGGCAGGGACGAAAGTGCCAATGAGGTGGTATATAAAAGTGACAGGAAGGTAGCCTTTGACTTTGAGCCGCGCCCTCACTGGGAACTGGCCCGCATGCACGACCTCATCGACTGGGAACTGGGCAGCAAAATTACTGGGGCGGGCTTCCCCGTATATAAAGGTAAAGGCGCGCGCCTTCAGCGCGCCCTTATTGCCTACTTTCTCGACCGGGCCGTGGCCGAAGGTTATACCGAGATACAACCTCCCTTGCTGGTCAATGAAGCTTCGGGCTTTGGCACGGGCCAACTGCCCGACAAGGACGGGCAAATGTACACCGTAGAGCGCGATGGTCTCTACCTCATCCCCACTGCCGAGGTGCCCATTACCAACCTCTACCGCAATGACATATTGCAGGCCGACCAGCTTCCTGTGAAAAACTGTGGCTACACGCCCTGCTTCCGGCGAGAAGCTGGTTCCTACGGCAAGGATGTGAAAGGCCTCAACCGCCTGCACCAGTTTGACAAAGTGGAGCTGGTACAGATCGTGGATCCACAAACCTCCTATGAGGTGCTGGAGGAAATGATAGCCTATGTGCGCGGCCTGCTCGACAGCCTGGAGCTGCCTTACCGGCAGCTCAACCTGTGTACCGGCGACCTGGGTTTTACTTCTGCCAAGACCTACGACCTGGAGGTATTCAGTGCCGGACAGGGACGCTGGCTAGAGGTGAGCTCGGTGAGCAATTTTGAGTCTTACCAAACCAACCGCATGAAGCTGCGCTACCGCGACGAGCAGAACAAGATACATCTGGCTCATTCGCTCAACGGCAGCGCCCTGGCGCTGCCGCGCATTGTGGCCGCCTTGCTGGAAAACTTCCAGCAGGCCGATGGCAGTATTGGCATCCCCGCTGTACTGCAGCCCTATACTGGCTTTGAGCGCATAGGGTAATGACGGGCGTATTAGCCATAAAAAAAAATGGTGGGAAGGCACAGAAGTGCCTTCCCACCATTCGCTTTTTCGACCAGGTGCATTAAGCCGCGGCTTTTACCGCTGCATTGCGGAACACCAGCTTGTGGTCGAATGCATCGACCGTGATGCTGCTGTCGCGGCTGATTTCCCCAGCAAGAATAGCCTTTGACAATGCGTTGACTACTTCTTTCTGGATGACGCGCTTCACGGGCCTTGCGCCGTACTGTGGCTCGTATCCCAGCTGGGCAATGAGGGCAATGGCTTCGTCGGTAAACTGAAGGTCTATGCCCATTTCGGCCATCTTCTCTTGCAGCTTGCGGGTTTGTATGCCCACAATCTCTTTCAGCTCGCTTTCGCCCAGCGGAGCAAATACCACTGTTTCATCTATGCGGTTCAAAAACTCGGGCCGCAGCATTTTCCTCAGCAGGCCCGTCACTTCTTCCTTGATGGTGGCCATCACTTCGGCCTTGTTTGCCTCGGTCAGTTCTTCGAACTTTTCCTGTATAAAGTGTGCGCCCATGTTGGAAGTCATGATGATGATGGTGTTTTTAAAGTCCACCACCCTTCCCTTGTTGTCGGTGAGCCGGCCATCGTCCAGCACCTGCAGCAGGATGTTGAACACATCGGGGTGCGCTTTTTCGATTTCGTCCAGCAACACCACCGAGTAGGGTTTTCTGCGCACGGCTTCGGTAAGCTGGCCGCCTTCGTCGTAGCCCACGTATCCGGGGGGCGCTCCCACCAGTCTGCTCACGGAGTGCTTCTCCTGATACTCTGACATGTCGATGCGCACAATGGCGCGCTCGTCGTTGAAGAGAAAGTCGGCCAGAGCTTTGGCCAGCTCGGTTTTACCTACCCCGGTAGAACCCAGGAAAATAAAGGAACCAATGGGCTTGTTGGGGTCCTGCAGGCCGGCACGGCTTCGGCGAATGGCATCGGACACCACCTCTATGGCTTCTTCCTGCCCTACTACGCGCATGCGCAGCTGGTCTTCCAGGTGCAACAGTTTCTGGCGCTCACTTTCTACCATCTTGCTCACGGGTATGCCCGTCCAACGCGAAATGATGTCGGCAATGTCTTCGGCCTCTACTTCCTCCTTGAGCATGCGCAGCTCTGCCTGAAACTCGGCCAGCTGCTTTTTGAGGGCCTCTATTTCGGCTTCAGCCTGTACCATGGCGCCGTAGCGTATTTCGGCTACCTTGCCAAAGTCGGCTTCGCGCTCGGCCTGCTCGGCTTCTACCTTGAGCTGCTCCAGGCGGGCTTTTTGCGCCCTGATTTGATCAATGAGCTGCTTCTCATTCTCCCAGTGTGCCCGCAGGCGGTTGCGTTTTTCCTCCAGATCGGCCAGTTGGGCCTCGATCTCTTTTACTTTGTGCTTGTCCTTTTCGCGTTTGAGTGCTTCGCGCTCAATTTCGAGGTGGCGTATTTTGCGCTCTACCTCGTCCAGCTCTTCGGGCATGGAGTCCATTTCCAGGCTCAACCTGGCCGCAGCTTCATCAATGAGGTCAATGGCTTTATCGGGCAGGAAGCGGTCGGAGATGTAACGCTTCGAAAGCTCCGCAGCTGCTACAATGGCGCCATCGGTGATGCGCACGCCGTGGTGCAGCTCGTAGCGTTCTTTCAGCCCGCGCAATATGGATATGGCATCCTCTACGCTGGGTTCATCTACCAGCACCGTCTGAAAGCGCCGTTCGAGGGCCTTGTCCTTTTCGATGTACTTCTGGTATTCGTCCAGGGTAGTGGCCCCAATGGCCCGCAGCTCGCCCCTGGCCAATGCCGGCTTGAGAATGTTGGCGGCATCCATGGCGCCATCGGTTTTGCCAGCTCCCACCAGGGTGTGTATTTCATCGATAAACAAAATGATGGAGCCATCGGCTTCAACCACTTCCTTCACCACAGCCTTGAGGCGGTCTTCAAACTCGCCCCGGTATTTGGCCCCGGCTATCAGGGCCCCCATGTCCAGCGAATAAATGCTCTTGGACTTGAGGTTTTCGGGCACGTCGCCCTGTACGATGCGGTGCGCCAGCCCCTCGGCTATGGCGGTTTTTCCCACACCGGGCTCCCCAATGAGAATGGGGTTGTTTTTGGTGCGGCGCGACAGAATGTGAATCACCCTGCGAATTTCGTCCTCCCGCCCAATAACGGGGTCGAGTTTGCCCTGGCGGGCAAGCTCATTGAGGTTACGGGCGTATTTCTCCAGCGAGTTGTACTTCGCCTCGGGGTTTTGGTCCGTTACCCGGCTGCCTTTGCGCACTTCGGCTATCACTTTCTGAAGGTTTTCCTCCGTCACGCCCTGCTCTTTGAGCAGCTGGCCGGCGCCATTTTTCGATTTCACCAGCCCCAGCAGCAGGTGCTCCATGCTCACAAACTCGTCGTTCATCTTGCCGGCCTCCTTGTTGGCCGCCTCCAGTACCTGGTGCAGGTCTCCTGAAAGGTATTGCCCCCCGCTTGCACCTTCCACTTTGGGATAGGACTGCAACACCTCTTCCAGTTTTTGCTCAAAAAAGGGGATATTTACGCCCAGTTTTTTGAGCAAAAAGGGAATGATGCTCTCTTCAGTTTGCAAAAGCGCTTTGAGCAAATGTCCCGTTTCAATGGCCTGCTGGCCCGAAGCTTTGGCGATTTCCGCCGATTTTTGTACAGCTTCCTGGGCCTTCAGCGTATAATTGTTGAAGTTCATATAATTTATTGATTTTTTTCCGTAAGTATGTGGGTAAAAACTCCCTTTTCGTGTTATTATTTTCTATGCAAAAGCCCTTCCATTCGAATTTTTATGCCATTATGGCATTTTTACCTTGAAAATATTGCCAAATTGACACATATCTATACATATCTCTGCCTGCTGGCCGGGCTTAATCTGCTGCCGGCCTGCCGCAGCCAGCTCCCGCAGGGATATGTGCGTATGCCCGTCTATACGGGCGGGGAGCATGCCCTGCAAGTGCTGCTACCAGCTGACAACCAGCCCGGCCTGGAGGCGGCGTCCCTGTTACAGCAGCAGCACAGCTTGTTGCTGGGCAGGCTGTCTCCTCCCAGCCATTTGCTGCTGGAAAGGGACAGCCTGCTGCTCACACGCATACAGATGCAGGAAGCCGTAGCCATTGAGGCCGGATTTTTGCACTT
>RFHT01000704.1 GCA_003696835.1 Bacteroidota bacterium | reverse complement strand
GTCGCAGCCATTGGCTGCGGTGAAGGTGTCTTCGTAGGTGCCCGTCTGGCTGTAGCCCTCAAAGGATTCGCCCTGGCAAATGCTGGCGCTGAGGCTGGAGCTAACCGGCGGCAGCACCGTCAGCTGAAGGCTGCGCACCGAATCGCAGCCATTGGCTGCGGTGAAGGTGTCTTCGTAGGTGCCCGTCTGGCTGTAGCCCTCAAAGGATTCGCCCTGGCAAATGGTTTGGTTCACCACCGTGTTCACATTCCGGCAGCTTTTTTGTAACCACCCCAACACATAGCTACCGGCCTGGGCAGTTGACTGAAAGCTGACCTCCGTAGCAGCTGCAATGCTGCCGTATTCAAGCCCGGCAATGGGGATGAGTTCTGATTCTTTCCAAAAATAAATGGCCAGTGAATCCTGTGAGATTCCCAACTGGGTCAAAAATGCCTGCATGTCATCCGGGCGAAAAAAGAGGGAAATGCCCAGGGGCTGGGGAGAGGCCTGTTCAAACCCAAATTCAAACCTATAAGGCAGATACCAACCCGTATAGGTAAGGGTATCGAGCGGGAGGGCGATACCCGTTTGAGCATGCAGGTCCAGTTGGGTGCAGCCCGGCTGGGTGCCATTGCCATTGAGGCGTGCCATGATTTTTTTGTTTTCCGAAAAAAACAGCACTTCGTCCTGGCTGCCCACGAAAAGGGACTGGCTGGCCTGCTCTGTTTCGGCAGTTGTGGGAGGCAGGGTTGCATTCAGCTCGATGTTGTCCACCGAAATGGCCAACCCCTGTTGTCCGCTGCCAAGGGCATCATTTTGCCATTGCCACCCCAGAAGAAACTGCTTACCATCCAGCTCCTGGGGAAGGCTAAGGTTTGCCCGCAGGGGGGAAGCCTGTGCCACATACTCGCCCGGCAGCTGCTGCCAGTTGAGCGAGTCGGAAGAAAAAGCATACACCACAGATCCATAATCCTGGCCCGGGATGCCGCCTGCCATCCAGTCGAAGGCCAACTGCAGGTTTTTCACTCCCCTGGCATCCACTTCCCGGTACATCACCGAAGTCGCGGCCAGTTCACTGTTGTAGCCACAGGAACTCACAAAGGTGGGGGCATTATAGTACCAGATTGCAGCGGTAAACAGGCTCAGAGGGTTACACAATTCCGTAACCCGCCAGAGGTTGTGGGAAGTCTGGCTATCCAGCAGGTCTCTTACAGCGGGATCATGTCTCCAGGGAGAAGAAGCATTGGTAAAGAAAAAGCGTTCATTCCAGCTTTCACTCCAGACAGCCTGGGTTTCATCGGCCAGAATCAAAGCCTGCTCATCATCTGCGAGCTCCACCACCAACACAGGTTGGCTGATGTTCAGGCCGGGATTGCTGCTACTGATTTGGAGCTTCATCCGCTCGGTGTTTTCGACAACGGCATCGTCGAAAAAGCGAATGCTGAGGAACTGGCGCAAGGGGGAGGCCGGGCCAAAGGTAAAGGTGGTATTGCTCAAAATTTCGTAGTCCTGCCCTTCTGTCATGCTGGTCTCTCCGGCATTGATGGCCACGGTGAGGCTTACATTTTCAGCGGGCAGTTTGGATATTTCGACGGGAAGGTCAAAGACCTTGCTTCCCCTGCAATCCGGGGCATTTTGAAGCCCTGATTCTGTGAGTTGCAGCTGAGCCTGGCCAAAGAAGGCATAGGTTTGTTCAAAATGCTGGGTGTAAAAAATGCCACGCCCATAGGAAGAAGCTGCAATGCGGTCGTCTGATTCGCGGTGAATCAGCTGGGTGATGCGCACATTGGGCAGGCCGTTGCGGGCTTGTTCCCAGTGGGTATTGGCCCCGTCGATGTCTTCGGTTATCCAGATGCCAAACTCGGTACCCACCATGGCCTGGTCGTTGTTTCCAGGCATAAAAATGATCCAGAAAACGGGCATTTTGGGCAAATCGCCCTGAAAGGAAGTCCAGGTGGGTGCTGCAGATGTAGCGTTTTTACATTCCCACACATAGTCCTGGCTTTCATTCACCGACAACAAAGAAGCCAGCAGATGGGCTTCGTTGCCCTTTTCCACCACCACATTTCTCAGCCCGCTTACAGGCAGGTCCATGATGAGGTCGGCATTCACGCTGCTCCCCTGCTGGGCATCATTTACACGGTAGAGCCTTCCACCGGTCCCCAGGTACAGGATTTTGTTGTCGTTGGGAGAAACATCCACGGAAGTTGCACTGATGCCCAGTACCCCGCTGAGGTCGATGTATTCAATCAGGGGGTTTTCCTCAAACACCGCTTTGATGCGCAAATAGGACTGGGGCCTGAAGGTGGCGGCATACAGTATATTGTCTATGTCATCGTAGTCGCTGGCGTTGATAAAGGCTGCCTGACCGTCGAGCAAAATGGTACGGTAATCGGGTATGCTCAGTCCGCCATTGGTAGAAACCTGATACACATTTTGTTTGTGGTTGGTAATGCGCAAATGGGGCTCATTCTGGTCGATATAGGGAAAGCCGCCGTCTCCATTGGAGATGGGTACCATTTCCTGGCCGGGTTCATCAAAAAACAACACCCCATTATCCTGGGTACCGCCTATCATTTCGCTGTTGCCAATATCGGGGTGAAGGGCCAGGCCGTAAAACTGGGTGGTTTTGTAAAACCTATTTCTCGCCCTGGAATTGTGCACCTGAAAATTTCCGGGCCGTTCCCACATATACCACATTCCCCCATCGGTAGCTACAATGGCGGCCTTGTCGAAAGCGGGATCGGGCCTGAAAAAAGCGGCAAAATGCACATCGGCATGTACGCTTGATATTCGCACCCATTCATCACCTGCATTGCGGGACTTGTAGGTCAATACTCCTCCACTGAGCAGGTAGTCGGGGTCATCTGGCGCTACTTCCAGCATGATGTCGTAGTTGGCCTGGGAGTTTGGGTCTGAAAAGGGGTCTTTTCCCACCCAGCTGTTTCCCCCATCGTCCGAAACCAGCAAGCGCTTCATTTCGGAGTTTTCCGATGCCAGCACATACAGCCTGCCTGCCTGGGAGGGGGCACAGGCAATTTCCTTGCGCTGGAAGGTATCGGGCAGCACCAGGCGGCTCCAGCTGCCGGGCTGGCCGGCCGTAGGCCCGGCAGGAGACTTGTACAGGTGGTCGTATTCCGTCCAGCCTCCAAAAGAGGCATACAGGTCGCCATTGGCGGCCAGTTCCACATCGGCGGCAATGTTGGAAAGGGTGCCCGAGCTGCTGTCGAGCACGGGGGTCCAGGAGGCGCCGCCATCGGTGCTTTTCAACAGGCCTGCCGTGCCCGTAGCTGCATAGAGATGGCCGTTTTGGTCAAACAACAGGCGGTTGACAAATTCAAACTGGCTGTTGGCCGTAGCCGGCAGGTGGGTCCAGCTCAGGCCGCCGTCGGCCGACTTCCAGATGCCTGCTCCTTTTACCCCGCTGCCCACCCAAAATTCACCCGTGCCGGCGTAAAGCACTGCTGGCTGGGCGGGGTCCTGCACCAGGGCGCAGATGCCCAGGTTGGGAAAGTCGAAGGCCACAGGCTCCCACACGGCCTGCTGCCCTGCCAAAAAGTTGACCGTTTTCCACAAGCCGCCGCTAACCCCTGCCGCAAACACGGTATTCTCTGTGGTATCGCCTGCATCTATAAGTACTACCCGGGTGCGCCCTGCGATATTTACAGGGCCTTTTTCCTGCCACGCTATGTCCTGAGCCAGCCCCTGGCTGGCGGTGCGGCCATTGATGGCCTCAATAGCTCTGAGCAAATGCCCCTGCTCCATGGCAATGGAGGCCGGATTGGCGCTGGAGGTCATTTCATAATCTGGATTTGGAGTTTGCTGCTGAAGACTGTCCACTTGCTGGTAAAAGAAAAAGCTCCCGCCAGCCAGTAACAAAGCCCCTAGCAGGCCTGCTGGTACAATTTTTCTCATTTTTGCAGAGATGTTTAGTTGTGTGTCAAAAATATAAGCTATAAAAAATACGACCCAGGCCAAAAAATTCCATTTTTTCTAAGCAAATAATTACTCCTCCTCCCCTTCTTCCCGCCCGGCGAGCTGCTGCCCCTGCCGCGCAAGCAGCTGATCGAGCTTCATATCCAGCGCCTGTACTTTCTGTATGAGATCGTCGTTGTTGTCGCGCACCATTTCTTCTAC
>RFHT01000703.1 GCA_003696835.1 Bacteroidota bacterium | reverse complement strand
CTTTTCAAGGAGGAGTTGGAGGTGGTTAATACATTTCATTGAAAATGAGCAACTTACAACAATTGTTTTTTTCACCCTGAGGGTGCTGAATAGTTACAAGGTTTGTTCCGTCCGGGGATAGGCTTCCCAAAGAAACCTACCGAATATGCCTGGAGCAAAAGGGGAAAGGGAATACAAAAAATTCACTATTGAATAGTGGTGGAAATGTGTATATTTAACCCATCTGTAAAACCTGATACTATGATTAGCAGGCGAATTCTCTTTCGTTGGCTCAGAAAAACTGATGCGCTCGGCTCTTGGCTTACCTACCGGATTCGGGCATTTACCACTTCCAGCTTGCTCCGCACCTGGGTACGCCGTCGAAATGAACGCGAAACCCGCTGGATGTATTGAGCGGGTTTGAATATACTCCAAACTTAATCATTACCTCTCAACCACACTACTATGAACTTTATTCCTGCTGAATTTTTAGGTGAATTATTGGGCACCTTTATCCTGATTTTATTGGGTAATGGGGTGGTAGCCAATGTGGTATTGAACCAGACCAAAGGCAATGATGGCGGCTGGATCGTGATCACCTTTGGCTGGGGCATGGCCGTGTTTGTAGCTGTAGCCACGGCCATGGAGTTTGGCCCTGCCCACATCAACCCGGCTGTAACCCTGGGTTTGGCCATAGCCGGGAAGTTTTTGTGGCAGAATGTATTTTTTTACATTCTGGCCCAGATGCTGGGCGCCATGCTGGGTGCCTTTACGGTTTGGCTGGTATATCGGCAACACTACGCCCTGACCGACGATGGCGATGCCAAGCTGGGAACTTTCTCCACCATACCCGCTATTCGCAGCTACCCCAACAATTTCATTTCTGAAGCAGTGGGCACTTTCGTGCTGGTGTTTGCGGTGCTGTACATGCTGGCCCCGGAGTTTGCTGCCGAGGGGTTTAGTGAAGTGAAATTTGGGCTGGGAGCCATAGGAGCCCTGCCGGTAGGGCTGCTGGTACTGGCCATCGGCCTTTCGTTGGGGGGAACTACAGGTTATGCCATCAACCCGGCGCGCGACCTGGGGCCGCGCATCATGCATGCCCTATTGCCCATTCCCTCCAAACGCGACAGCGACTGGACCTACTCCTGGATTCCCGTTGCCGGGCCCGTGGGGGGCGCGCTACTCGCGGCTGTACTTTTTCGGATGCTTCAGCCTGTGCTGCCATAACAGCACTTGCCCGGTTTAGTCTTTTTTCAGCCTGAGTGCCAGGTCGGGGTAGTTGGTAATGATGCCATCTACCCCCAGGGCTCGTACTGCCCGCATGTCCGAAGGCTCATTTACGGTGTAAGTAAATACTTTGAGTCCCCGCTTGTGTGCCATATTGACAAAGCGGCGCGTAAGGGGCTGAAAGTGTGGGTTAATGGCATCCACATAGTCGTAGCTGAAAGCTGAGGTCCAGTGCAGGCGGCCGTCGTGGTGAATGGGCAGTACAGGCAGGTTGGCAGTGATGAGCTTGTGCAATTCCAGGGCAGTATCCAGCCGGTGGATGTTTTGCACCACTTCCGGCTCAAAACTTTGAATGATGCTCCAGCTTCTGGCCTGGTGAGCGTTGATCTGGTCGATGACTTTTTGCTCTATTCCGCTGTAAAGTCCGGTTGTTCCTTTCTTTATTTCAATCAAAAGGGTAGCCTTTCCATCAATCAGTTGTAACACTTCGGCCAGGGTGGGGATTTTTTCGCCTCTGAATGCCTCTCCAAACCACAGGCCTGCGTCCAGCTGCCTGAGCTCAGTCAGGGTTTTATTACTCACCTCTCCCTTGCCACTAGTGGTACGTTCCAGGGTGGGGTCGTGTATCACCACTACTTCCCCATCGCGCGAGAGGTGGACGTCTATTTCCACCATATCGGCGCCCATATCCAGGGCTTTTTGCACAGCCGCCAGGGTGTTTTCGGGTGCATAGCCCGAAGCACCCCGGTGAGCAATCACGTTGAAATTACGGGAGGCCTGCTGTGGACCAAAGACGTCCCGGTTGTACATAAATACAAACAGCCCGATGGCCAGCAATATGAGGAGAATGACGATGAGGGTTTTCATACTGATAAGGGATTGACTAATTTACGCATTATTTGTGTGAGTGTGAACTTAATTGGCAAAAAGATGCAACTCAAACTGGGATTCAGTACCTGCCCAAACGATACCTTTATGTTTGATGCCCTGGTGCATGGACGCATAGATACGGGCGGCATCAGCTATGAGGTGGTGCTGGCCGATATCCTCCACCTCAACCAAATGGCCCTGGCTGGCGAGCTGGACATGGTGAAGGTATCCTACAATACCTACGGCCGTCTGCGGCAGCATTATCAGTTACTGGATGCGGGCAGTGCACTGGGGTACAAATGTGGGCCCTTACTCATTGCCAAAGACCCTCTGACTCCTGAGGAGCTGGTGGCCCAACAACTGCCGGTGGCCATTCCAGGGCACAATACCACGGCCAATTTGCTGCTGGGCTTTTTCGCGCCACAAATTAGGAATAAAGTGGAAGTGATTTTCCACGAAGTCATGCCCAGGGTGTTGGCCGGGGAGGCTGCTGCGGGGGTGATTATTCACGAAAATCGCTTTACTTACCGGCAGCTCGGCCTGCACTGCATACAGGACCTGGGCGAATACTGGGAAAGCCAAACGGGCTTGCCCATTCCACTAGGGGCCATTGTAGCCAAAAAGTCGCTGGGGCCAGAGGTGCTGCAGCAACTGGAGCGGCAGATGCGCGAGAGTGTGGCCTATGCTTTTGCCCACCCGCAGGCTTCCGGTCCTTTTGTGAGTCAATACGCCCAGGAAATGGACCCTGCCGTAATGCAGGCCCACATTGAGCTGTATGTAAATGACTTTTCGCTCTCTCTGGGTAGAACCGGCAGAAAAGCAGTGGAAAAGTTGCTGCAAACCGGCCAGCAAATGGGCGTTTTTTAAGTTATTCCTCTTCCCCCATCTCAAATTCATTGAGGAAATTGGTGGAGTACTTACCCGAGCGGAAACGCTCATCGCGCATGAGTTTTTTGTGAAAGGGGATGGTGGTTTTTACCCCCTCTACAATAAACTCCTCCAGGGCACGCTCCATTTTGGCAATGACTTCTTCTCTGGTAAAGGCCGACACAATGAGCTTGCCAATCATGGAATCGTAATAGGGAGGAATGACGTAGCCGGAAAAGGCGTGTGTATCTACTCGTACCTTGTGGCCGCCTGGTTTATGGAAATACTGGATCTTCCCCGGCGAAGGCCTGAAGTCGTTGTAGGGGTCTTCGGCATTGATGCGCACTTCCATGGCGTGCCGACCCTGGGGGAAGTAGTGCACACCAGAAACCTTGATGCCCGCTGCCACCTTGATTTGTTCTTTGATGAGGTCGTAGTCAAAAATCTCTTCCGTAACGGGGTGCTCTACCTGTATGCGGGTGTTCATTTCCATGAAGTAGAAGTTGCCGTGCTTGTCGTAGAGAAACTCTACCGTACCGGCTCCTTCGTAGTTCACCGATTTGGCAGCGGCCACGGCCGCTTCTCCCATTTTGATACGTGTTTCTTCGGTAAGTACAGGGCTGGGCGATTCTTCCACCAGCTTTTGGTGGCGGCGCTGAATGGTGCAGTCGCGCTCCGACATGTGAGACACATTGCCGTACTGGTCGCCTACCACCTGTATTTCTATGTGGCGGGGTTCTTCAATAAACTTTTCCAGGTAGAGGCCTTCATTGCCAAAGGCAGCTCCCGCTTCGGTCCGGGCACTGTTCCATGCATCTTCCATTTCTTCTTTGTTCCACACCAGCCGCATGCCTTTTCCCCCTCCGCCGGCAGTGGCTTTGAGCAGGATCGGGTATTTTATTTCCTCGGCAATTTCCCAGGCCTGCTCCAGCGATTCGAGCAGGCCATCGGAGCCGGGCACTACCGGCACTCCGGCTTTGATCATGTGGGCCTTGGCAGTGGCTTTGTCGCCCATCGCATTGATGACCTCGGCACTGGGGCCGATAAACTTGATGCCGTGGTCGGCACATAGCTGGGAAAACTCAGCATTCTCTGCCAGGAAGCCGTAGCCAGGATGGATGGCATCCACCCCGCATATCTCAGCAGCGGCAATGATGTTGGGCATGCTGAGGTAGCTTTCTCTGCTGGCAGGTGGGCCTATACATACCGCTTCATCGGCAAAGCGCACGTGCAGGCTGTCGCGGTCGGCAGTGGAGTAAATGGCCACTGTATGAATGCCCATTTCTCTGCAGGTACGCTGTATTCTAAGGGCGATTTCGCCCCGGTTGGCAATCAGTATTTTTTTAAACATTCTTTCAGGGAATTAAGCTCGTACATGAAGGAATGAAGCCTAGCCGTTGGTGTCTATGAGAAACAGGGGTTGGTCGTACTCCACGGGCTGGGCATTTTCAACGAGGATTTTCACCACTTTACCCTCTACCTCCGACTCAATTTCGTTGAACAGCTTCATGGCTTCGATGATGCATACCACCTGCCCTTTTTGTATGTGGTCTCCTACTTTTACGTAGGGTTCACTTTCAGGGGATCCAGCCCGGTAAAAGGTGCCGATCATGGGAGATTTGAACACGTAGAGGTTTTCTTCGGCAGAACTGGGCTTTTCGGCAGGTTTTTCAGCCTCAGGGGCTTCGGCTTGGGGCTGTGCCGGTGGAGGGGCACTCACAGGGCTGGGCGGCACGGCCTGCACCTGGGGAAGGGCCTGAGCCTGTGGAGCGGTGTAAATCACACTGCTTTCGGGCAGCTTTTTCCGTATCCTGATTTTGAAATCTTTTTTTTCAATTTCGACCTCGGTCAGGTTGGTCTTGTTGATGAGTTTGAGAATATCCTGAATCTCCTTAAATTCCATGGTAGTGGTTTGAATGGGTGAATGATGGAAAGCATAAGCGAAGTCATGAGCAGACAAAACGTCCCTGCATCGACTGCCGGGTGTTTTATTCCTTGATTCGTTCGACGTAGCTTTTACTTGTGGTATCTATTTTGATTTTGTCACCAATATTGATAAACAAAGGTACCCTTACTTCGGCCCCGCTTTCTACTGTGGCGGGCTTGAGGGTATTGGTGGCTGTATCACCTCTGATGCCGGGCTCGGTATAGGTTACGGTACGCACCACCTGGGGAGGCAGTTCAGCAGTCAAAGGCTGGTCGTTTTCTGTGTTGATTACAATCTGGCAGATATCACCTTCCATGAGCAGATCATGGGCATCTATCATGTTTTTATTGATGGGAATTTGTTCATAGGTCTCCAGGTTCATAAAGATGAAGCTGTCTCCTTCATCATAGAGGTACTGATAATCGCGCCTTTCTACGCGTATATCTTCTATTTTCGCACTGGTGTTGAAGGAATTTTCGATGACTTTGCCCGTGGTGAGGCTTTTCATTTTTACCCTGACAAAGGCCCCGCCCCTGCCCATTTTCACATGCTGGTAGTCCACCACCGAATAAATATCGTTGTTGTATTTGAAGGTAAGTCCGCGCCGGATGTCAGATGTTGTCGCCATATAGCTTGCTAATGATTAATTGTGTTTTGGTTACAAAAAGGGAAGTAGCTCATATTCAGCTACATGGAAATCATTTGTTCCTTAAAAACTGCCAAAGTTAAGGAGCATTTACAATACTCGCAAAGGATGTTCATAATTTGAGGGGGTAAATGTGCTCAAAAAGCGAAAAAGCAGCTTTTGAGGAAGCGGGCATGAAAGGGGCCCAGAGCATGCAGGTCGCTACTGTGGTAGGGAACGAGCTGCAGGGAGTCGTGCCGTTTCAGGTAGAGCATGGACTCAAAAAAATCGGCTTCAAAATCCTGTATTTCCCGCTGGCTGCCCAATACTCGGGCAGGAGTGAGGCCCAGGTCGTGGATGAGTTCTTTCCCGAAATTTTGTCGTTTGTAAGGGGTATAGCGGATCTTGATGAGCTCGCTGACTATGGGCTGCCTGGCCAGCGCCCGGGTGTTGTAGTCAATGGCAGCCTGGTACAACTGCCCCTGCCGGCGAAAAAACACCTGGGTGAGTACCCCATTGTCCAGCAATAATTCTTCAATTTTTCCTTCAAATGGCAGCTCGGCCAGCAAGGCAAGGGCCTTTTCGTGGTAAATGCGTACCGAGCTATCGGCATGCACCAAAAAGAAGAGCTGGCTGCGGTAAACTGCCCGGCTGGGTTTTCCTTGCTGGGGCAGCAGGTGAAGCTTACCGTTTTTGATGCGCAAAAAACCGGCTTGCCCCTGCAGGGTATCCGAAATGAGGAGGTAGTCCTGCCCTGCACACAGGTAGTGGGGAGTGAGCGCTCCCGTTGAAAGGCGCTTGCTCACCTGACCAGTTTCAGGCTCCACCTGCAAAACCATACCCGCTTCTGCATCGGCCACCCACAGCTGCTCCAGCCCTGCACCTATATCGGCCACGCTTCCTGCCTGCATGCCCAACTGTCGTTCCCACTGGTCGAAGCGCTGCCCCTCACGTATGTGCATAATGGATTGGCCGGAGCTGTCGGCCAGCAGCAGGTAGGCAGCGCGGGTTTGAGGTATATACCGCAGGTCATCGTCAAAGCTGCAGCCCGGCAGTAAAAGCAGGATGCCCACCAGCAGGCAAGCTACCCGCAGTAGCGGCCCAACATTAGCCGGGATGTGGGCAAGAAAAACCATAGCAGATGTTTTCACCTACAACCGCTAAACATTCAGTTTATTGTAAGAAGAGATGGCTTCAGGAGTTTTTTTTGCCGTCGTAAGCCCATTTCAGGTAGATCGCACCCCAGGCAAATCCACCTCCAAAGGCAGCCAACATCAGGTTGTCGCCCCGTTTGAGCTGTTCTTCCCATTCCCACAAACAAAGGGGGATGGTGGCACAGGTGGTATTACCGTAGCGCTGAATGTTGACCATTACCTTTTCATCAGGCAGGCCGGCACGTTTGGCGGTGGCATCTATGATGCGTTTGTTGGCCTGGTGGGGCACGAGGTAGTCCACATCCTCACCAGTGAGACCGTGGCGCTCCATCAGCTCGCAGGTGATGTCGGCCATACCTTTTACGGCATACTTAAACACGGTGCGCCCGTCCTGATAGATGAAATGCTCTTTATTTCTGACGGTTTCCAGGCTGGTGGGGTATTTGCTGCCACCAGCTTTTTGAAGCAAAAACTGGCTGCCGCTGCCGTCCACTTTCATGGCTGCATCTATTACACCAAAGCCTTCGGAATTGGGCTCCAGCAGTACGGCCCCCGCTCCGTCACCAAACAGTATGCAGGTATTGCGGTCTTCATAGTCAACGCGTATGGACATGGTGTCGGCCCCCACGACCAGTACCCGTTTGTGGGTACCGCTTTCTACAAATTTGGCCCCGGTTTCCAGGGCATAGAGGAAGCCCGAGCAGGCGGCATTCATGTCAAAACTCCAGGCGTTTTTGGCGCCGATCTTATCTGAAATGATATTGGCCGTGGCAGGATACACGTGGTCGGGCGAAACCGTAGCGCAAATGACCAGCTCAATGTCTTCGGCCGTGTAGGGCGTTTTGGCCAGTAGGTCGTTTATGGCTTCGACGGCCATATCAGAAGTAGCGCGCCCGCCTTTCAAAATTCTTCGTTCAGCTATGCCGGTTCGTTCACGTATCCATTGGTCATTGGTATCTACCATGGTTTCCAACTCGGCGTTGGTCAGAACATATTCCGGCACGTAGCCGCCTACGGCAGTGATTGCTGCTAGTTGTCTCATTTAAATTTAACTCGTTGCTTGTAATGACTTATGCCCCAGTGGGCACTTTGTTCCTAATGCCTCACAAAAAAGGCATTTTTCAATGGCATTTCCAATTTTGAAGTGGAATATTGGGCAGTTGAAAGCAAAGGCACACTGTCCCAGGAACAATCAGGGCTGGTGCAAGGTGGCCACATCTTCTTTTGTAGCCGGGCGCAGGTTTTCTATCATGCTGTTGTGCATATAGCCCAGCACTTCTCCCTGCATACTTTCCACCAGCCACCAGTTGTTTTCTGTATCGGGTGTGATCATAAACTCCTTTCCCCGTGGCATGGTGCGCACCACCTCGGTATTCACACTCCGCCCCCGCCTGATGTTTACATAGAGGTACTTGTTTTTAATGCGGGCAATGAACTTACCGGCTATGATGTCGGTGAGTTGCTCTGCTTCCACATGGCCCGCATAGGCGGGAAGCTCAAAGGGCTGTACCAGCCAGTTTTGTTTATAAAAAGAGCCAATCTGAAACTTCATGGGAAATGCAAATGCAAGCAGGGCGGCCAGTATCACCACTTTCATACTGAAGTAGGGGGTGGAATGGGCCTTGAACTGCTGGTACACCAGCGGGGGCAGCAGGGCAAGGGCAAAAATGCCCACATACAGCCCCAGGTCGATGAGCCCGCGGCCCTGGTGGTTTTCTACCCCCTGATCTACCATCAGGAGCACCCGCAGCAATACTGCCACCACCACCAGTGCCCCCAGCACTTTGGCTTTGAGCCTGCCAGTAGCCAGCATCAGGCTCAGGGCCATAGCCAGCAGCATGCCCCAGCCTACCCATTCCCACAGCCAGTTGGAAAAAGAAAAAACAGCGGGCGCAAACAGCATGAGCAAAAACAAGCCCACCACTGAGGAGGTGCTCAGAGCCAGCATATCGGGCTCGGACTCATATACCTTTCCCCACAGGGCCAGCTTGGAGCCGCACCAGATGCGGGGAATAACCCCCAGCAAATAGGAGCCCAGAAAGAAGAGGTAGATGAGGTAAAAGCCTGCTACGGTGTTGAAGTTGGCCTCGGGGTCGGCCACGTACTGGTCCAGAGCCGAAAGCTGAAAGATCTGCTCCGCCAGGGAGACATCATGCTGGTTTTTCAACAAAAACAGTCCCGCTCCACCGGCAAAGGGAATGAGCATGAGCAAGGCGCCCAGCCATTCTACCGAATGCAGCAAAAAGCCCTGCATCCACAGTTTGCGGCGCACCTTTTTTTTCAGGCTTTGAATGTTTTCAGCGGTAAATACACTGTCGGGAATGTTGCGCTGGCGCTTTACGCCTGCCAAAAACTCCCTGAACACTGCCCCTGCTCCCTGAAACAGCCCTTTTTTTACCGTATAGGAGTCAATGCCGGTTTGAGCCCGAATGAGCTGATTGTCAATGCCTGCCCTGGCAAAAAAATCTGCCAGTGTCTTGTAGTATTTATAGCGAAAGACCACCTGCCGGTCCGACTCCAGCTTTACATCCACAATTTCAAATTGGGTTTTTACCTCATCTTTGAATACCTCAAACAAAAAGCCTTCATATCCCAGCTTTTGGAGTGAGTAACAGTCGATGGAGTTGAGGAAAAACGCTTTTTCCAGCTGAATGATTTTATCGCCAAAAAGGCCGTGTTTACGGGCAAAAAACAGCCCCACATCTCTCAGGCTGTGGTAGTACTGGTTTTCGTGGTCCTGAAATCCCCGCTTGGGATCAAAAAGATACTGGAGGTGCAAAATGGTTTTGTACACCAGCATGTCTTTTCGCTTACCTGGGGCAAAGATTTTGGGAAACTGGCATCTGTAATCGTCGAAGGGGGGAAAGCTGCCCACTTTGATGCGGTCGGAAATAGCATCGAGCAGCTGGCGGATATGCTCGCGGCGCTCGCCGTGGCAGAGCATCTCGGCCTGCCGCAGGGCAAATTCAAACTTGAAGAGGCTGAACCTCAGCTTGCTGGTATCCACTTGCTTCCAGAACCGGTCCAGCTGGTGCAGGTAACCGGCCACCTCCTCCCATACGGGTTTGCCCTGGGTAAAATCAAAAGATTCCCCTCCCAGCCTCAGGGGACGGTAGGGGTCGAAAAAGCGAATGATGGCCTCTTTGATGTAAGCCACCCGCTCCTCCTTGCTCACGCCCGAGGCCTGCTCGTCCTGGTAGTGCATCACCATTTTCTGAAAGGCTTTTCGCTGGCGGGCATCGCGCAAATCATTCAGCCACAGGAGCAGGGACCGGAAGTTGATCTCATCCTGTATGAGATCGGCATACCACTCTTTGGGAGAGTGCTGCTCCACAGCGCGTATGAGGTCTTCGGGCATGCGGATGGTGGCCCAGCCGAGTTTGATGGGCTTGACCACCGACTGGGCGTGGTAGGTTACAGAAACATGCTCTCCGGCCAGCCAGCGCGCTACTTCTTCTTTGCCCCAGCGGTGCTTGGCATTGTAGAGGGTGAGCCCTTCAATGAGCTGGTTGATTTTGCGGTTTTCTTCGGGAAAAGGGTAAATGCGCACCTGCTCGTACTGCTTTTCGTTGATTTTGTGTAGCTTTTCCCTGTCAATTTTGCGCGGATCATCATCCGAGGCAATGGCTTCGGGATACATCAGGTGCAGCAGGATCATCCCAAAAGCGTAGTAATCGTTTTTTTCAGAAATGATGCCGGTGGCTTGTTCGGGAGCCAGGTAGGTTTTGGTGCCAATTACTTCGGAGTATTTTTTATGTTCCAGCTGTGAGCCTTCCTCAAAGGTTTTGGCCGAGCCATAGTCGCCGATAACGAGGTCCATGTAGTCCGTGTCCAGGTAAAACACATTCTGAGGCTTGAGGTCGCAGTGGTATATATTGCGTTCATGCAGTACCTGTATGCCTTTGAAGAGTTGCGGCACTACCTGGTTGAGGATAAAGAAATAGTTGTACTTCTCTTTAAAGTCGGGCACACTCAGCAGGTCCCCTCCCCGGGCAAAAGCACTGATTTCAAAGCAATACTTGTTCAGGTATTTTTTTTCACCCGTGCCGAAGTCGTGCAGTTTGAGTATGTCTTCATGTTCGATTTGGCGTATGCGCTCCAGGGCTTCAGCATTGGGCTCGCGTTTGGTGTTGCGGGCTTCCCGGTACAACTTGAGAGCAAAAACGCCCCCCGCCTCATCCTTCACTTTGTAAATGACCGCCTCGCCCGACGACTGCGAAATGATTTCTGTGATGAAGTAAGTCCTGCCGTTGAGCTGCAGGGAGTCGCCCTGCCCAAGCTGGTGTACCATTGACTTGCTCATCCCGGTTTTTTGCTTCAACTCCCCGGCTTCCAGGTCCACAATGAAACCGGAGTTTTGCTCCGACTCACTGATAAAGCCTGATTCCTCGGCAGAAATAAAGCCCGATTCTTCTTCGGAGCCAGTCATGAAAGCCGAAGCTTCATCCTGCGTAATAAAACCGGAGGCATCGTTTTCTTCGGATAACTCAAGCGTGTCTTGCAGCGAAAAAAAAGAAGAGTTTGCGCTTTGGGCATCCAGAAGCTGTGCTATCAGAGCCTGTCTGTCCAGGCCATCGGCATGGGGCATGCCTTCACGCTGCGCCAGCTGTATCAGCTCGTTTAGCGACATGGACTCCAACTCTGATTTCGTATGCATGAATAGCAAATTTTAGCTTGGCCTGACTACCATTCAGATAGTAAAACGCATGAGGTCAACTATCTCATATACAGCAATTACCCTTATCTTGTTTTAAAAAAGAGGAGGATTCTGCCGTTCTGCTTCATAAGCTTCGTCTATCAGCAGATTTGGCCCCTGAGCAGCCGTAGTGGCCAGTTCGTCGCAGCGTTCGTTTTCCGGTATGCCCGCATGGCCTTTTACCCAGTGAAAGTTCACTTTTTGTTTTCGGTAGAGCGGTAAAAACTGCCGCCAGAGGTCGGCATTTTTTTTCCCTTTAAAATTTTTTCGCTCCCAGTTAAATACCCATCCTTCGGTGATTGCACGTTGTACATATTGAGAGTCGGTAAAAATATCGACTTCGAGTTGCTCCTTTTTGAGCGCTTCCAGGGCTTTGATAACGGCCAGCAATTCCATGCGGTTGTTGGTCGTTAAACGGTAACCCGCCGAGAGCTCCTTGCGGTGCGGGCCAAATTTGAGCACAGCGCCGTATCCTCCCGGCCCGGGGTTGCCCTGCGATGCGCCATCGGTGTAAATGACAATTTTCATCCTGGCAAATATACATGCTTTATGAATGAATTAAAAAGCTGCGCCCCCTGCAAAGTAGGCATAAAATTTGAGGCTGGCCCAGGGCGGCTTACTGTTATACCCATTGATTTGCGGCGCTGTATGGGCAGCGCCGACCCAACATTCCCCAACAAAGGAAGCACTAATATGGTAGTTTTTCGCAATTTCGTTTGCCTCTTTCTGGCTCTGCTACTGTGCACCGCCATGGCCCGTGCCCAGCACACCGAGTCGGGCTACGCCTCTTTCTATGCCGACCGTTTCCACGGCAAAAAAACGGCCAGCGGGGAACCCTACAACAAAAACGCCTTTACCGCAGCACACCGCAGCCTGCCTTTTGGCACCACCGTAAAAGTAACCCGTGTAGATAATCACCGGAGTGTGGTAGTAAAAATCAATGACCGGGGACCTTTTGTCAAAGGCCGGGTGATAGAGCTTTCGCGGGCTGCCGCCCGCCAAATTGACCTGCTGCAAAACGAGCTGGTAATGGTAAAACTGGAAGTGATTCGCCCGGGCCAGATGGAGGTGAGTACCACCTCCCTGGAAGAGATGCCCCCCGACGACCGCATCCCGGCTTCGCCTAGCTCGCCTGCGGCACGGGGACTGGGTTTGTTTCACGTGGATGCCTTCCGGGCCTACCAGCGTGGCTATGGCATACAACTGGGGGCCTATGCCGAGTTTCAGAACGTGCTGGAGGCCATCAATAACCTTCAGCGAAAAAACCAGAGAAAAACCATGGTGCATATTGCACGTAACGATAGGAAAGTAGTCTTTAGGCTGATCATCGGGCCCTTTGATACAAAAAAAGAAGCAGAAGTATATCAAAGAAAGCTGCGTTTGATCAACCCAAACGGAATCATAGTGGATTTATCAAAACTCGAATGACATGATGTTGCACGACCCTTTGTTGTATTTGCGGGAATGATAGCAGACACTGTATGAAAGTCTTGAAAATTCTGAGTATTCTGGCATTACTGCCACCCTGTTTTTCCCTTGCTCAAAAGCCTGACTTCCACCTGCCAGGCCTCTACCGGCTCGGCTCGCGTAGCGGGCAGACTGAAAATGCCCTGGATGCCAATGTGAGTGTGTATTGCGACGGAACCTACATTTCTGTGGTGGCAGAAGTAAAAGACACCCACATAAGCCTTCACCCCAAAGCCGATCTTACGGATCGCATTGAGCTATGGATGGCCTTGCCGGCCTCTGTGTATCCTGCCAACTTCGAGTATCAGCTTCACCCTTCCTATATAGAGGCAGCGGTACCCGCCGAGGGCACTTCCGGGGGGTCCCGGTTTTTTGGCACCTATGCCGAGTTGGCCAGCCACCTGGACCTGAAGCCTTTTTTGTCGGATTTTGACTACCCCACGCCCAATTTGATTAAACAAAATAATTTGCAGGTGCCCGGACCCGGGGCATTGAAGCCTCAGGAGGTACACTTTGGCATGGTACAGTACGGCCTTTATGCCGACCAGCGGCCGGCCGTGCTGCTCAACCAGCCCTACTTTGCCCCATTGGAACAAAGCCTGCATATACAACCCGAAGAATGGGCAGAAGGCATCGTATATACAGTGGATATGCTGGATGAGGGCTACGTCATCAATGCCGAAATATCCTGCCAGGCGCTGGGTTTTGTGCAGCTGCCCGAGCTGCACCAGCTTCGCTTTATGGTGGATGTGGTAGATGTGGGCAAAGACGGGCGTGCCCGCCCCTGCCTGACCACTACCCCGGGCCGGGAAGTGGCACGTCCTGCTACCTTCTCGCTGGTGAACTTCGATACCCCCCTGTACACCAACTATACCCACATACCCGATCACGTACTCAAGGCGGTGGATTATCACCCGGTCTGTGTTTTTCGCCATCAGCAGTGGGTGCCCACCGGCATAGATACCGATGCGCTGGTGTATCGCGAAAATGAAGCCAGCAAATTCCTCACCGAAACCAAATTTTTTGAGCAGGACGTAGCCTATCACTCCTACTCATTTGAAGGATTTCCTGTGGAAAGCCTCAAAATTGCCATAGAGCCAGTCAACCAGCAACCGCTTCAGCTGGAATATTACCTGCTGCAGGGCGAGCAGGTGGTTACGGCTGAGCAGACCCGGCAGCCCGGCAGCCCGGCAGATGATTTCTCCCCCACCTTCTTCCGCTTTCCCGATGGGCAATATGGCGCCATACTCAAAACCAGCAGGCTGGTCGATCCTTATGGCTGGAACACAGGCGGTATGCTCACCGAAGAAAGTATCAGTATTTACCGCATAGCACCTCACCAAAAGACAGAACTTTTGCGCATCCATCAGGGAAAGGGTGAAATCCCTTACTGCCAGATTGGCCCTTATGCATTTGATGGCTTTTTGGTAACGGGTTTCGATTGGGTAAAAGAAGGAAAAATGCTGGTGCTGAGGCTGGACAGCCAGAGCAGCCCGGCAAAAAAGCGCGTGAAAGTACAATGGAACAGTGAAGGAGAAAGGCTGAAAATAGAACCCGTCGAAGATGGAGAATAGGGCAGATGCAGGCACCATAACGGACAAGGTATTCATAAATACCCCAAAAATAACGGCATGGCAATCGCATAAAAATCGAATATATCGCCTCGCTGGGGCTTGCAGAATGCTTATGTGCCGAAGGCTACAAAGGTGAAGCTCCTACGGAGCTGAT
>RFHT01000702.1 GCA_003696835.1 Bacteroidota bacterium | reverse complement strand
GAAAATGCCTTTCTCAGATTGGAGCAATTCCTCCTCTTTATTCTCCTAAAATTTGACTCAAAGAATAGGCCTAGATGGCTCCATGTACAGTAGTGTGGAGGGGCTGGGGGTGGTTAACACAAGGCATTGAAAATGAGCAACTTACAACAATTGTTTTTTTTCACCCTGAGGGTGCTGAATAGTTATCCATAAGCTATTATTTTTCAATCCCGGCTTAGCACCATCCAGCTATGCTGGCTGCCTTTGAAGGTATTGTACATCACAATATGCCGCACCGCTTTGGCTTTGGGCTGCCGCTTTACCAGGTGGCCGGCCAACTGCCCCCCTTTCAGCAGCTCACCGGCCAGCCACAGGCCAAAAGCACTGGCGGTGGGGTGCTCGCCGCACAAATGTTTGAAACGCAGTATGCCGCAGCTTGCTGGCAGCAGGGCCTCGCAGGCCTGGTAAAAGGGCTGCATGCGACGGTCGCCATTTTCACCGGAAATATACCACATTTCTTCGGGAGAAAAACGGCCCGCCTGCCGCTGCAGCAGGGCCTGGAAGGTGGCCGACACCTGCCCGGCATTCGTGCCATGGATAAACTTCAAGTCCACCAACCGGGCAGCAGCGCCTGCTGCTTCCCCGCTTACCACAAAAGCGGCGGCGCTCTCACCCGCTATACTGCCATCCGTGGGATGGTCGTAGAGCTCGTTATTGGCAATGGCTTCCCGCTTGTACCAGCCATCCAGCAAATCGATGTTGAAATTGTAGGCCGATATTTCGTCAACCCCCACCAGCAGGTAGTGGTGATGCGGAAATTCCACCAGCCGTAAATGGGCATCCAGCAGGGCATTTTCAAAAGCCAGCCCACGGTGTACGTGGGTGATGTTGTATCCGGTATTTTGGCTGAGCAGCCCTATTTGGGCAGCAATGGCGTTGGCGGTGCTCTGCACAAAGTTGGTCGGGGTCAGGCGACCTTCTTCGTACTCCATGATCTGGTTCAAAAAGCGGATGCAATCTTCCAGCCCTCCATTTCCCGTGCCGATGATGATGCCATCGGGCTTTGGCTGCTGTTGCAGCAGGGGCATGGCAGCCCCTGTACCCATGCGCACGGCTTTGCCCATGCGCCTGAGCAGACCGCGGGGAATCTGGGCATAAGCAGGCTCCAGGGCCTGCAGTTGGTTGCCCTGCACCACGCGCAGCGATTCTATGGCCGTTTTGCCAAAAGTGGGCTGGGGAGATATACAACTGCTGTGGTGAAGGTAGAGCATGCGTCAGGCTTTTGAAAAAATGAGGGAAGAACAATTACCGCCAAAACCGAAGGAGTTGGACATGAGGTGCCTCAGGCGGGCGGGAGCATGGCGCAGCACCGGCCGGAGGCCGGTTTCAGGTATGGGCTGCTCAAAATTCAGGCTGGGAAACACCTCCTGCCCGTACAGGCTCAGAATGCCAAAGACGGCCTCTATGGCACCGGCAGCCCCCAGGGTGTGGCCGATGTTGGACTTGGAAGAAGCAAAGGGCGGCACCTGAGGGAACAGGCGGCAGATCGCCCGGCTTTCTACCAGGTCGTTGTTTTCCGTGCCGGTGCCGTGTGCGTTGATAAAGTCGATGTCGGCAGGGGAGAGGCCCGCCCGCTGCAGGGCGAGCTGCATGGCGAGCAAAGGGCCGGTGCCGGCTTCTGAAAGCGAAGAGGGGTGATAGGCGTCGTTGGTGTTGGCATAGCCGCTAAGGCGGGCATAAATCGTTTTGTGTGCGGCATCCTCGGCCCTTTCCAGCACCAGAAATGCGGCCCCTTCACCCAGGTTGAGGCCGTCGCGGGCCGCATCGAAGGGCCTGCATCTGCCGGCCGACAGAATGTGCAGGGCATTGAAGCCATTGATGGTAAATTTGGCCAGGCTGTCGGTGCCCCCTACAATGGCCCGCTGCGCAAAGCCCTGCTCAATGAGGCGGGCGCCGTACATGATGGCGTTGGCCGAGGAGGAGCAGGCCGTGTGTATGGTGTTGATGATGCCGCCAATTTGAAAGCGTTGCTGCAGAAATAAGTTCACCGAGCCGCAGTCGTAGGCCGCCAGGTAAGGCGAGCCTCCCGATTGGCTGCGGGCGTCGCGGTAGAGTTCATCGGTGAGGCAAATGCCGCCCACGGTGGTGGCGCCCACCAGAGCCGTGCCTGCCTCGCTGAGCTGCCTGGGGTGCAGGCCGCTGTGGGTGATGGCTTCCTCAAAAGCTGCCAGCGCCAGCAGGCTGGTGCGGGTTACTCCGGCCTGCTGAACCGACAAGTTACCTGCCAGCTCTTCATTGGGAATCTTCACCTCCCCAAAACGCAGGCGCCGGGCATATTTGGTGGGAAACAAGCTGAGCACATCCAGCGCGCAAACTCCCGCCCGCAAGGCCGCCTGCTGAGCAGCCAGCCCCACACCCAGCGGGCTGATCACCCCCATGCCCGTAACCACAACCTCCCTCATTTTACCCGGTGTGTCTGTACGTATTCCGCAATGGTGTTGATGTCGATCAGAATTTTACGTCCTTCTTTGGGGCTTTGAATCTTGATGCCGTATTCGCGGTCGAGCAGCACAATCAATTCAATGGAGTCGATGGAATCCAACCCCAGTTCGCCTCCAAATAGCGGCTCATCGTCCCGTATGTCTTCAGGTTGTACATCAATGAGGTTGAGAAATTCAATGATTTGCACTTTGAGTTGGTGCTTGAGTTGTGAGGTATCCATTCACGGAATAGTTTTTTACATGAATCAATAAAACCCTGACAGCTGTACCCCTGCCGGGCAGGAACAGGATGCCGGGGCAAGCAATTGCGCGCGCCCAAACAGCCAATCCTTCCCCAAATTAATACAAATTGAGCAAAATCATGCAGGTATTTTCATTCATTCGCCATGAACACCCTCTGTATCCGCCTTCCCCTGTGCCTGCTCATACTGGCATCGGCCCTATTTGCCTGTCAGCCTGAGCACAGCCCCTCCCCCTCCTCCCGCCCCAACATTGTGCTTATCATAGCCGATGACATCGGCTATTCGGACCTGGGCTGCTACGGAGCCGAAATTCACACGCCCAACCTGGACCGCCTGGCCCAAAATGGCCTGCGGTTTCGCACCTTCTACAACATGGCCAAATGCAACCCCACCCGCTCCAGCCTCATCACGGGGCGCTACCTGGGCAACGAGCGAGCCATTTCCTTTGTGCCCCTGCTTCGGCAGGCCGGCTACTCGGCCATCATGAGTGGCAAGGAGCATTTCGACAAATGGGTGCCTCAACACGCCTATTTTGCTCCTACTTTTGAAAACTCCTTCACTTTCTGGGCCACCACAGAGTATTTTGTGCCTCCTTCGGGCAAATTTGAACGCCCTTTTTTCCTCAATGGCAAACAGATTGAGGCCGAAGAAATAGAAGCCGACATATTGCCCAAATACAAAACCGACTTTATTACTGATTACGCCCTGCGCTGGTTGGAGGAGGTGATGCAGCGCGATCAGCCATTTTTTTTGCTGCTGCCCTACCATGCGGCTCATTATCCCCTGCAGGCCCGGCCTGAGGACATAGCCAAATACCGGGGAACCTACCTCAAAGGCTGGGAGGCCGTACGCGCTGAGCGCTTTGAGCGCATGAAAGCCCTGGGGCTGATCGATTCAACCACCCGCCTGTCGCCTCCCGAAGGCAATACCAATAAGTTCAGGGGAGCCTCATATAGAGGGTGGGAGGAGATTCGCAAAAAATGGCCAACCTATTACCCCTGGAATTCCATGAGGCCGGAAGAACAGGACGAGAAAGACCTGGAAATGGCAGTTTTTGCCGCCATGATCGACCGCATGGACCAGAACATTGGCCGGGTAGTGCAGCGACTGGAGGCCGCCGGCGAACTGGACAACACCCTCATCCTGTTTTTTACCGATAATGGTTCCTGCCCCTTTGACAGCAATGTGGATTTTGACATTCCACCTGGGCCGGCTGAGTCATACCGCTGCCTTTCGCCTCCCTGGGCCAATGTGGGCAATACCCCTTTTCGCCTGTACAAACAAAACGGTCATGAGGGAGGTGCCCGCACCCATTTCATAGCGCACTGGCCAGGGGGCATACAGCCCGGACAGATCACGGCCCAACCTGCCCATGTGGTGGATCTTTTCCCCACCTTTCTGGAACTGGCCGGCATTACTTACCCCCCTACTTCCAACGGGCAGCCCACCCTGCCCCTGCAGGGACACTCCCTGCTGCCCATTTTTAAGGGTGAACAACGCCCCGAGCCTGAATTTTTCCTTTCCGGCCATACCGAACGCTTTCGCATGTATCGGCGCGGCCCCTGGAAAATCGTGCGCCAGAACGGCGAGGCCTGGGAGCTCTACCACATGCAGCACGACCCCACCGAGCTGAACAACCTGGCCGGTCAGCAGCCTGAAAAGCTTCAGGAAATGGTGCAGGCCTACGAAGCCTACCAGCAGGCCACCCGTACTGAGCTGGGGATGGCGGATTGAACACCCGCTTTCTTATTCCTTCGGCCTGCGTAACCTTTCCCCCTTTTGGCCATTATACTTCCAAAACCCACTTCCCGGGGAGGTTTCATTTTCATCAAGTTGGCGAATAATAGCGGACAAAGGCTGGCGGCCTCATGACAGGCATGGGGCTTTATTACCCATCATCTAATACGATTAACACTATGGCTGGAAAAAATTAAGCGTTCGCCAACGCATGATCAATGTAATGTACCTCGTTCTGCTTGCCATCCTGGCGCTCAATGTGAGCGTAGAAGCCCTGGACGCCTTTGGCATGATACGCTTTCAACTGCGGCAGTCGGCCCTTGAAACCGACGCCAACACCAACCTCTTTGTGGCCGGTATGAAAAAGGAGATTTTGAGGGAAATTGAGCGGGAGGGCAAAACGGTAAATGCCGGCCTGCAGGATACCCTCAACCAGATTCGCAGCCGCACAGCACGCATGATTGCGGCCATTGACACCCACCTCACCGTCATGGAGCAGCTGGCTGAATACGACCCGCAGACTTATATCTATAAAAACAAGGAGGAGCAGGAAAAAAACTACCGCTACTGGATGGGTTCGGACGAAACCGCCAACGGGCGACGGGGCAACGGCCAGGCCCGCGCTTTGCGCGACCGCCTGGATGCCTATTACCAGTATTTGGGCCAGATGTACAACGCCCAGCTCAAAGCCGACTCGCTGCGAAAAGCACCCAGGCGCGTACAGGACCCCACCACCTCCACAGATGAGGGCAAACGCTGGGAACAGTACTCCTTTGAAGGCCCCGTAGTGGCCAACATGGCCACGCTCGAAGCCCTGAAAATTGAAGTTTTTCGGGAGGAGAAGCAACTGCTCGAGCTGCTCAACGAGCGCCTGGGGGTACCCTCCTTTGTGGCCGACCAGCCCGAGCTCATCTCCGCTCCTGCCGCCACCATTGTGCCCGCAGGCCTGCCCTTTGAAACCCGCCTGTTTGTGGGCATGTCTTCGCGCAACATTCATCCCGAATTTTTCAGCAATAGCGGGCGCATACGACCTGAAGCCAATGGCAACCAGGCCGTGCTCACCATAGGTGCCGACGCCAGCGTAATTCCGCCCGGCCAGCAGCAGGGCATACAGTATTACACCGCCAAAGTAAAGGTGCCCAGGGCTACGGGTGGCTATGAAGAACTGGAAATACGCCAGCAGTTCACTGTGCGCAGGCCCGAAGTGCGCATCAGCTCCGCTGCCGTACAAAACCTCTACCGCCACTGCGCCAACGAGGTGAACATAGAGGTGCCTGCCCTGGGAGAGTATTACGACCCCGTAATTTCAGCCTCGGAAGCCCAAATCAAACAAAGTAGCCAAAGCCGCAGCAAGTTTCGCATTGTGCCCCGGGGGCAGCAATGTGTGCTCAGCATCAGCTCCAACACCCCCAGCGGCCGCCTCAAGATCGACCAGCTGAAGTACCGCGTGATTGAGCCCCCCAAGCCCAGTATTCGGGTGCAGGTAAATGGACGCGACTACAACGGCAGGACTGCCGTGCCTGCCTCCAGTCGCCTGAGCATCCAGGTCATACCCGACGCCGAGTTCCGCCAGGCCATTCCCCAGGATGCCCACTACCGCATACACCGCCTGGAGGTACTGGTGCAGCGCGGCCTGCAGCCCGCGCGGCCCGTAAAAACCCTGGACCTTTCCGGGCGCGATGCCACCCGGCCCATCGACATTCGCCTGGGTACGGCCATCGGCTCAGTGCCAGCCGGCACCCAGGTTTTTCTACAAATTGACGGCGTTTACCGTCGCAATTTTCAGGGGAAGGAAATAGAAGACCGCCGTTTTTTAGCGGTGGAGAAAAGTATTGGGCTCACCATCCGCTGAGACCACCCACTATATTGATCGTCAACTTTATGGGCATCATACATGCCCGTACAAGCAAAGGGCCGGGAATTTTTTCCCGGCCTATTGGTGTGTAGCCAGCTACACAAAACAGCAAACGCCCCTGCAAAGGGGCGCTCAATAGACACACAATTGGCCTAAACCACATAGCTTATTTTGTATATACTACCCGTTGGGTGGCCACCGGGCTTCCATTTTTCATCAATCGCAGCAGGTACACCCCTTCGGGCAATTGGCGTGGCTGCCACAGCAGTTGCTGGCTGCCGCGGTAGGCCTGCCCACCTTCGATGCGGTCCAGCAGGTTGCCGGAGAGGTCGTACACCTCCACGCTGATGTGGGCCTGCTCATTGAGCTCGAAGGCCAGGTGGGCCTGCTCGCTGAAGGGATTGGGATAGACGCTGAGGCTTGCTGCCCGGGGAAACTCCAAGTGTATTTTTTGCAGTTCGCCGCTGGGGCTAAAGCCCGTTTCTGCGGGTATTTGCTGTCCGTTATACACAAAGTAGAAGCGTTCTCCTGTGGCAAACCCTTCTTTTTGGGCCGTGGCCGGGTCATCGCCGTAGAGGGGGGTCGTCATGAGGTATCCGCCGGGAAGCACCTGCATAACTGCGGCCAGTTCTCCCCGCTCATTGCGCACTTCTACTTCTGCACCGGCTACGGCTATGTTGGAGGTGCCGTTGAGGAACAGTTGGTAGGGCGTGGCTTCAAATCCTTGGTGGGCTTGGCGGTAAGCAGCGCCCCCTACGCCACTGTTGACGCGCACCCAGTAGCCCCTTCCATTTTCCAGTACGGTAAGGGTATTCAAGAAGGGCGGCCCATTGGGATCGAAGAGCAGGTTGCCGCCGTCAAAACCGGTAACGTACTGTAGGTTGGCCGTAGCAATGAGGCTGGCGAAATAGGTAGCCGGGCCTTGAGGGGCTGCGGGTAGGTAGCCCACCAGGTTCCAGCCTGCGCTCAGGTCTTTTTTGTAGGTAGGGGCAATGGGGATGCCATTTACTACCAGGTTTTCGGCTACCTGAACTTTCACCCAATATCCGGCTCCCTGCTCTATATGGGTAAGGGTATTGAGGAAGGGCAGACCGTTGGGGTCGTACAAGAGGGATACGCCGTTAAAACCGGTTACGTATTGCAGGTTGCCTGGGGTGAGAGAGGCAAAAACTGCAGCTACTGAGTTATCGGCGGGCAGTACATCCAGCGAGATGAGGTTCCAGCCTGCCTGCAGACTGATGATGTCGGTAGCGCTGCCTCCGGCAGTGAGGAAGTTATAGATGGTGTTCACGTCATTGTAGGCGGGCATAGGCGTACCAAAGGTGTTGCTCCATCCGGGAAAGAGGGTGGGCGCAGCCACATTGGGGTATTCGTAATAGGCATCAGCTGAAGCATCGTACAACACCAGCTTGAAAGACTCGCCCGGGTCCATGCCTTCGTCCACAGCCGGGGTGGTGGGGTCATTGCCATAAATGGCCAGGGAAATGTAGCCTATGCCTCCCGAAACCTGCAGGGCTGCGGCGCCGGCACAGTTGCCGCTTTCGTCAAAGGCTGCGATCCAGTCGCTGGCTTCGCCGGGCAGGCCGTCTATCTGAGCCTGGCCGTAAAATACGCCGGAGGAACTGGTGGGGGTATGGGCAAAGAGGGCCGGCATGCCGCCTCCCGAAGGGGCATCTACTGTAAAGGCAATGGCCGTCACATTGTTTCCTTCCTGGGTTTCTGCTATGATGCCCTCATCGTCGGCACGGAAAAGCAGGTAGTAGCTGCCGGGAGTGGTGCCGCCGGGAATGACCACGGCCTTGCTCTTATTTTCACTTGCATTTGCAGCCAAATTACCCACGGCCTCATCGGCCAGCTTTACATCGCCGCCGTCATAGCTGTTGTCGGTAGAGAGGTAGTAGCCAATTTTGGAAGCAGCAGCATTACCGGGGCCGTTGTTTTTTACCTGCGAAGTAAGGGTAAGCCCTGCTCCCGCCTCAGCCGAAGGCACACTGGAAGCTGCATTGATTACCACCAGATCCGGCTGGGGATCGGGAGGATTGTTCACGGTAATGGCGATGGCCTGGGTATTGTTGCCCCCATTGCTTTCAGTTATTTCTTCCAGATAATCTGCTACGGCAAGCAGGTACTTGCTGCCTGTGCCCAGGTCGCCGGGAATATTCACGTTCTCATTTTCTGAGCTCTCCTGCCCTGCATTCAGGGGGTTCACATCGTCCGAGCCCAGGTAGTAATCTCCTGCATTAAAGCTGTTGTCGTTTGAAAGGAAATACCCTACCCGGCTGTGGACGCCACCGTTGCCGCTGCCGATGTTCTTCACCTTCACACTCAGGTTGATGGTTTCGCCTATCTCCACATTGGTGGAAGAAGCGCTGAAGTTTTGGCAAATGTAGTCGGGCAGACTGTTGACGGTAATTTGTTTGTACACCACGTTGTTGCCCTCATTGCTTTCGTCCACCAGGGCGGTATGGTCAGCTACGTACAGGATGTAGTAGGTGCCGGGCGCAGTGCCATTGGGGATGTTGAAGGTTTCCGTTTCGGGCGTGCCGGTACCCGGTGCCAGCGGATCCACATCATTTTCGTCCAGATACACATCGCCTCCGTCCCAGCTGGTGTTGGAAGAGAGGTAATAGCCAGCTTTGGTATTGACCGTACTGGCGGCAGTACCCTGGTTTTCCACCCGTGCGTCGGTAGATACTGTTTGGCCGGGGCTCACACTGTTGGGCGTAAGGCTGTACAGAAAGGGCACCAGGTCGGGCTTGTTTTCCGAAACGGTCACCTGCGACCCATATACATAGCGGTTGTCTTCGGCCAGTTCGTTCCACTCATTTACCTGGTCGTTGGCATCTATGAGGTAGCCCACATAGTAAGTGCCGGGCGAAAGGCCCAGGCTGCCGGGATCAAAGGTAATGGTTTCGGTGCCAGTAGCGCCTGCCGCCAGGGAAGCTACAAAATCCTGCCCGATGTAGGTATCGGAAGCGCTGATGACATTGTTGGTGGAAAGGTAGTACTTCACATAGCTGCCCCCGGAGGCCAGGTTCCCGTTGTTTTTCACTTTAATGGTAAGGGTTACATTACCATTGCCCAAATACTGGATGACATGCCCGCTGCCTGCCGTCAGGTTGGGGCTGGCGGGAATCACCAGCTCATCGCCGTGAAACCAGATGCCGGTGTTGTTGTTTTCGTTGGTTTCGGAAATGCGGTCGGTATGGTCCACCACAAAACCTACGTCGTAAGAACCCGGAGGAATGCCCTTGCCAAATGCATCAGTGGAAAAACTTTCGTCGCTCACAGCATCGCCTGAGTTCAGGGGTTTCACGTAGTCCTGGCCCAGGTAATACTTCAGGCTGCCCAGAGGGTCGGGCCAAACGTAATAACCCAGATAACTGTAGCCGGCGGCGCCGCCGCTCTTGTGCTCTACACGTACATTGTAGGATACTGTGGTGCCGGAAATGCTTCGGTTTGTATAAGTAGCACTTGAATTATAGCCCAGATCTTGTGCCTGTATGCTTCCGCTTGCCAGCAACAGCATGCTCAGCAGGGCCAGCATCACGGCCAGCTTCATGCCCAGCCCCTGGGTCAGCATCTCAGCCCGAAACCGGATAAAATCTGATGGGGTGTAAGGTAGTTGTTTCATGATTGCAGAGGTAAATGTGGTTTTTAATGAATGATTCGGATGTGAGTAAAATTGATCTCGCTTTCCGCTCATGGTTTGATAGGTTAAATGTGTTTCGTGATTGTGCAAAGTGGTTTTCATGATTGTGCGCTGTGTGGGTTCGTGATTGTGCAAAGTGGTTTTCATGATTGTGCGCTGTGTGGTTTCGTGATTGTGCAAAGTGGTTTTCGTGATTGTGCTGCGTGGTTTGATTGTGTGGTGTTTCAAATTGTGCGCTGTGTGTTTTCAAAAGCTTCGATACAAAGGTAGGTGGGGTGGCAGAAATAGGCTCGCACATATTTGGCAAATAACCGCACTATTGTTGCGAATGTAGCCGAACAGGATAAATGTTGCATGCAATCGCACACATGTGCCGCACATACATGCCGCAGGGGGGCATATTGGTGCGTTCGTCCATATTTTTTTTTGGGGGAAAATCAATATTTTTTTGCCAGGCTGTAATACAAAGCCCTATTCGGGCTGGATTCTGCCCGGAAATTGCCCTAATTTTATGCCTTGCTACAATAGCCTGTAAGCTGTTGGAGTTTTGATATGGAAAGCCACGAACATCCATCACACAAACAAGTATGAAGCGCGCAACCGTACCCTGGATCATTGCCTTACTCATGTGCGTATATGTCTTTGGCCTTACTTACCATGCCAAAAACCGGCCGCCGCCCGACCCGGCCTACGACTTCTATGACACCACCCTGGTGGAGGTATTCATTTTTGATTTTCAGGACCTGCCCGATGTCTATGGCCGCTACAACAACATCGTGGAAGGCGAGCGCCAGTTGGTGGAGGCCATACCCGACAATGCCGGCCATTACCGCCTGGCCTTTAAGGTAAACAGCCCGCGCCCGGCGGTGCTTTACATAGATGACGAGGCGCTGGAAATTTTGCTGGTGCCCGACAGCACCCTCTCCATTTCCCTCTACCTCAACCCCTCTACCAACCGGCCCGATTCGCTGCAGTTTGTTGGCTATACCGCTCCCATGTGCCAGTATTACCTGGACAAATCGCGCACCTTCAGCGAGGTGCAGTCACACCTGAGCCGCAATACCCTCAAGTCTGAAGACTTTGCCGACTTTTCAAGAAAGCTGGACGAAATGGCGCTGGAAGAACTGCGCTTTCTTTCTTCCTACGGTGGCAGCCTGCCCCACTGGTTTTTCAACTTTGAGCGCAGCGAAATTTTGTACCAAAAAGCTTACCTCAAGCTGGCCAATGCCTATAAACGCGAAGTGCCTGCCGGATACCTGGACGAGGTCGCACTCAACAATGAGGACGCCGTATTTTCCTACTATTATTACCTCTACCTCAAGTCCTATCTTGCAGCCATAACCGAACACATGCCCCTGCCCCAAACCCCGGCCTGGGGCGAGCGCGAGCGCAGGCTGCTGCTGCAAATGGCCGTAGCCGACACCCTGCTGAGGGGAGAAGTACACGATGTATTCCTCACCCGCATGATCTTTAACCAGCTGAAACAGAACCAGATGGACTTTGCCGCCCATTTGCTCGAAGCCTACCGCGGACACTTCAACCGCAGAAAATACGAGCGCTTCCTCCAAACCCAGTACCGGGAAAAAACGGCCCAACAGCCTGGATTAATTTTTTAAAATCTGGCCCGCTTGTATAAACTTCCGGGCAAACCTTTGTAAGTTCGCAGAAATATGTAACTTAGAAGCTTATTAGAGACCAAAAACAGAACAACCATGGGATGCGGAACATGTGGTAGCGGTGGATGTTCTACAGCAGGATGTGGTCAAAATGGAGGTTGTGCCACAGGTGGATGTAACAAACTGAACACCTTTGACTGGCTTGGAAATATGCTGCCTCCCGACAAGACAGAAGTCGATAATATATACGAAGTTAGATTTAAAAATACTCGTAAAGGTTTTTATCGAAATGTCCATGGGCTACAACTCTACATTGGTGATAAAGTGGTGGTGGAAAGCGACCGGGGATACGATGTAGGCACTTTATCGCTGGGCGGCATAGCCGCAGAATTGCAAATGAGAAAAAAGGGATTCAAGAAAAGTCCCGAAGAAATAGCCCGAATTTTTCGTAAAGCAAACGAAAACGACCTCGAACTGCTGAAGAATGTCCGCGAACGTGAAGGGCCCACCCGGGCCCGCACCAGAGAAATTATAGAAGAACTCAGGCTCGACATGAAGTTGAGCGATGTGGAGTTTCAGGCGGACAATGCCAAAGCCATTTTTTATTACATAGCCGACCACCGCGTCGATTTCCGGGAACTGATCAAAATACTGGCCCGCGAATTTCGCATTCGCGTGGAAATGAAACAGATCGGCCTGCGGCACGAGGCTGGCCTGGTGGGAGGTATCGGCTCATGCGGGCGGGAGCTATGCTGCTCCACCTGGCTCACCGAGTTTAAGACGGTGAGCACCTCGGCGGCCCGATACCAAAACCTCTCCCTCAACCCCATGAAAATTTCTGGCTTGTGCGGCCGCCTCAAGTGCTGCCTCAACTATGAGCTGGAAGCCTACATGGATGCCCTTAAGGACTTTCCCAAGGTGGAAAAGCTCCGCACCGCCAAAGGCGTCATGACCCTTCAAAAAACCGACATCTTCAAAGGCCGCATGTGGTTTGCCTACCCCCAGGAAACCAGCTGGTACCCCCTCAGCATTGAAGAGGTGAGGAACATCATGGCGATGAATGAAAAAGGAGAAACACCCGAATCGCCTCAGCTTCAATCTCTTGCCGACAATGGCATGAACGACGACGGCATCGACTTTGTAGATGTGGTGGGCCAGTTGCCTCATTTGCCCGCTGAGCCCCGCCAAAAAAGAGGAAGAAGGTCTCAGAGCAAAAAAAAGCGCAACACTTCGAGAAAAAACAGGCAAGGGAGAAAGGGAAATACTCCCAGAAACCAAGAGGGAAATACCGGCCAGCAAAAAAATCAGCAGTCCGCTGGTAAAGATGGCAGTGGCAACAGACGAAACAGCTCCCGCTCACAAAGACGCAGGGGCAACCCCCGGCATAGAAACAACAAAAACCCCGGTAACGATCAAGCCGGTAAGCCCGGCAAGGAATCATGAAGCATGCCCGAAATTGGATCCTACTGGCCCTGACGGGCTACATGGCCCTGGCCTGCCAGCGCACCCCCTACCTGGCCGAAACCACTTTCGAAAACGACTGCTGGAATATAGAAGACACCCTGAGCTTCGACCTGGACTTGCCTGCAGCCGAAGCCGACTCCCAGCTCCTCCATATCAAGGTACTGTTTCTGGAAGACTATGCGTTTCGCAACATCTACCTCAAACTCATGGTCCACGAACCCGGCGGCAATACCCGCGACACCCTCCTCCACGAGCTGATGGTGGACCCGCAGGGATACTGGACCCTCCCCCGCCGCCAGGGCGGCTACCCGCTGGAACTCCGCCTACCCCTGAACTCCTTCCAGCCTCCGGGCTCCTACCAGTTTCGCCTCACCCAGTACATGCGCCCCGCCAAGCTCTGTAATATACGCTCCGTGGCCGTATGGGTGGAGTGAGTACCTGTGTGTTTTGTAACTATTTAGCATATACCTGCAGCAAAAAGGGGGAAAACCCCAATAGTGCCTTCATGGACCATGCATGAAACTTTGTTTTTGTCAACCACCCCCCGGCCCCTCCTTATCCCCGCCATGCCGCTCGCGCAAGGCCTAAGGAGGGGAGTTGAAGGTTCGCAGGCGGCTGCGCCGCCTGCCCGAAAAAGCTCCCCTCATTTTCAAGGAGGGGCT
>RFHT01000701.1 GCA_003696835.1 Bacteroidota bacterium | reverse complement strand
ATGCCATGTAAGGTTTTTGGGTAAAAGTGAATAAAAATGTAAGCAAGGAGAGCCAAAGCAAGCACTCCCTTGTCGTATGGATAAGAAAAATGGCTTTTTGTGCGTTTTTTTCGGTTTCGGATGGCCAAAAAGAGAGAAGTGATATGTAAGAAAATAGTCGCTTTTGCACCATGCCTATTGTTCGAGAGCAGCTGGTTGCAGGTATGTTCTTCTACTCGAAAATTTCGGATGTTCGCGCCTGAAAAATCAGGCTGCTTGCGCAATTGGGGGAAACTGGCGAAATTCGCCTCTTTGCTTCGGACATGGCTCGCGTGCAGGGCCAGGCAGGCGTTCCTTTATTCACGAAAGAAATACACATACACATTGGGCAGACATCCACTCCGAAAACTCCTCTTCCCCTTTTCCATCTTGTATGGCCTGTTCATGCAGTTGAGAAACATGGCCTATACGCGGGGCTGGAAAAAGCGCTACCGGGCGGAGGTGCCGGTCATTTCGGTGGGAAATATTTCCACAGGCGGCACGGGCAAAACGCCCGTGGCGGAGTACCTCCTGGCCCTGTGCGCTGCACAGGGCGTACGGGCGGCCTACCTCAGCCGGGGCTACGGCCGCCGCAGCCGGGGCTACCTGCTGGTGCCCCCGCAGGCCGTAGCGGCAGTGCGCTACGGCGATGAAGCCTTGCAGGTAGCCCGCAAATTTCCCAACATGGCCGTAGCGGTATGCGAAGACCGCAGGCAGGGAATCCGTCAGCTCCTGGCCACTTACCGGCCCCGGCTCATCATCCTGGACGATGCCTTTCAGCACCGCAAGGTGCAGCGCGAGCTGGATCTGCTCGTGATAGACGCCAACCGCCTGCCCACGCAGGACCTGGTGTTGCCCGCGGGCAACCTGCGCGAATTTCGCTCCGGCCTGAAGCGGGCCGATTTGCTGATCGTCAACAAATTGAGCAGCCCGGCGCAGATCCCTGCCATACGGCAGGCCCTGGCCCGCTATGGCAGGCCGCTGTGTTTTTGCCGCCCGGTGCAGCTGGGCATTTATCACTGGGAGGGCAGGCTGCTGCATGCGCCTGGGGATTTTCCCGGCCTTGCGGCCGTGGTATTTTCCGGCATTGGCAACAATGACTTTTTTGTGCAGCAGCTGGCTGCTGCGGGCATTCGCGTATTGGCCACCCAGGCCTACCGCGACCACTACCGCTACCGCAGCGCAGACCTGGAAGCGCTCTGCCGCCTGTATGAGCGCTGGCAGCACGAGCAGCCCTTGCTGCTCACCACCGAAAAGGACCGCTGCCGCCTGCTACCTTTGCTGGAAGGGGAGCGCTTTGGGCAGCTCCCTTTTGCCTATACTGCTATGGGCCTGGAATGGCTGGAGGGAGCGCATCTGCTGAGCGGAAGGCTGGAAGCCCTGATCAAGGGAAGGGAATAAAGGGCTGCCGGGCCTTAGGGGGCAGCATCTCCTTTTCGCAGCTCAATGAGGGTGATCTCGGGCCGCATGCCGATGCGGCCGGGAAAGCCCAGGTAGCCAAAGCCGCGGTTTACATACAGGTACTGCATGCCTTCGCGGTAGAGGTCGGCCCACTCGCGGTACACGTACTGCACCGGGCTCCAGCGCAAAAACTCGAAGTCCAGACCAAACTGCATGCCGTGGGTGTGGCCCGAAAGGGTGAGGTCGATGTCGGGGTAGGCTTCCAGCACCTCGGCACGCCAGTGGCTGGGGTCGTGTGAGAGCAGGATCTTCACCGGCACGGCTTCGGCTCCCTGGTAGGCATCGGCCAGGCTGCCATACTGGGGAAAACGGGCTTTGGCACTCCAGTTTTCAATGCCCAGCACCGCCAGCTGGTGTCCGTCTTTTTCGATGATGTGGTGCTCGTTCAGCAGTATTTTCCAGCCCATGTGGCCGTGCAGCTCAATGAGGCTACGCAGGTTTTGCTGCTTGGCTTCCCGGCTGGGCCAGGCGAGGTAATCGCCATAGTCGTGGTTGCCCAATACGGAAAACACGCCGTGCGGAGCTTGTATCTGAGAAAAAATCTCCACAAACCCGTTCATCTCTCCGGCTTCGTTGTTCACCAGGTCGCCGGTAAAGCACACCACATCGGCCCCCTGGGCATTGAGCAACTCCACCCCGGCCTGAACCGAAGTTTTGCTCCAGAAAGTACCTGCGTGAATATCGGAAATATGGGCGATGGTGAAGCCGTCGAAGGCTTCGGGCAGATGGGGGAGAAAAACGCTTTTTCGCTTTACCTGATAATGATGCGCCCCCCTTAATACGCCCCATAAAATAGCCAGAACGGGAAAAGCCGCAGAGACCATACCGGCCCAGGCCAGCCATACCGAGCGCTCAATGGGGCCGGAAGAAGTACCCGAAACGAGCTCGTAGGCCCAAATCAACACCCGCCGGGCGTCGTCCAGCAGCAGGAATGCCACCAGAAAAAGCTTGGATATATACAGGGTAAACACAAAAAGCATCAAAAAGGTGCGCAGGCGCTGCCCCAGCAGGGCGGGGTCCACCAGGTTGTACAGCGCGATGCCTCCAAAGCCCAGGGCCGTAATGCCCCAGAAAATCTGGCAGGCCAGGCTTTGGGCGCCTTCCCCCAGGTATTGAAAAGCCGCCTCCACAGCCTGCACGGCATATACATCCAGCATCAGCAGCAGCGCAGCAAGTATGAGTACGGGAAAAAGTCTGTTCATCTATTTTTATGGTCTTTGCTCAATTATTCCTACAGCTTTGTATGTACGCTCGCCTCGGCAGAGGGTTGGGCCCCGTACCGAGCCCGGCTTTTGCCTTTGGTTCAGCTCTTCTTTCAGACGTTTGGGAGGGGGGAGTATTGTATGGGATGCAGGTAGCAGATTGTCGGTTGCCGGTTGCCGGTTGCCGGTAGCAGGTTGTCGGTTGCCGGTTGTCGGTTGCCGGTTGCAGGTAGCAGGTTGCCGGTTGTCGGTTGTCGGTTGCCGGTTGCCGGTTGTCGGTTGCCGGTTGCCAGTTGCCAGTTGTCGGTTGCAGGTAGCAGGTCAACATTAATCAGGGATTGCCATTGCCATCCTGCATCTTGCATCCTGCATCTTGTGTCCTGCATCCTGCATCCTGCATCTTGCATCCTGCATCTTGCATCCTGCATCCTGCATCCTGCATCCTGCATCTTGCATCCT
>RFHT01000097.1 GCA_003696835.1 Bacteroidota bacterium | reverse complement strand
TCCTTTTCAAGGAGGAGTTGGAGGTGGTTAATACATTTCATTGAAAATGAGCAACTTACAGCAATTGTTTTTTTCACCCTGAGGGTGCTGAATAGTTACAACAGAAGATCAAAAGCCCTTCCTAACCCATTTCTTTCAATGCCTTTACCAGCACATCCAGCTCGCGGGGGGTGGTATAAATATTGGGCGTAATGCGGCAGCCGCGCACGCCGGGACGGTTGATGGCCACCGTCCAGATGCGGTACTCCTTCATCAGCTTTTCGGCCAGTTGCCGGGGTTCCATCCCCTTTATGCCCACATTGGCAATGGCGCAGGCACGCTGGGGGTCCCTGGGAGTGTTGACCTCTACATGGGGCCAGTCGCGTACCTGGCTGGTCCAGTATTGCTGCAGGTACCGAAGGCGTGCTTCCTTGCGTTCAGGCCCCAGCCGCAGGTGGTAATCCAGGGCATTGCCGATGGCCAGGTCGGTATGAACAGGATGAGTACCCGTGTGGTTGAGGCGGCTGATGTCGTCCGGCTCGCGGGGCCCTTCAGCAAACATGGGCCAGATTTTCGGGATATGCGTTTTGCGCACATATAAGAGGCCTGATCCCAGGGGTACACTCAGCCATTTGTGCAGGCTGCTGCCATAATAGTCGCAGTCCAGGTCCTGTATATTAAAATAGATATGCCCAAAGGCATGTGCGCCGTCCACCATCACCTCTACCCCCTTGCTGTGGGCCATGTCGCATATTTTGCGTATGGGTAAAATCTGGCCCGTGATATTGACCATGTGGCATACCATCAGCAGGCGGGTTTTGGGGGTAATGGCATTGGCGTACAGGTCCACAATTTCCTGGTCAGAGGCGGGGTGGTTGGGCAGGGAAACGCGGCGGTTGACCACGCCGTAGCGGCGGGCCTGCAGCTCAAACATATTGAGCATGGCACCGTAGTCCTGCTCGGCCATTACGGCCTCGTCCCCTTTTTGCCAGGGAAAGCCGCCAATGATGGTATCCAGCGATTCGGTGGTATTGCGGGTAATGATAACCTCCTCTGCCGAACTGCCCAGCAGTTCGGCCAGGCGTGCAGCCATACTGCGCTTGTTGTCCCATTGTACGGTACGCATGTAGTAGGAGCCCTGGTAGTTTACTTCCCGCACATGATGGATGAAGTTTTCCAGTGTCTCCTGTGGCAAAAAACAGTAGTAGCCGTTCTCCAGGTTGATGTAGTCGGGTTTGAGGCGGTAGCCGCTGCGGATGCGAGCCCAGAAATCCTCATCTGCTGCCAGCTCGGCGGGGGGCACGTCTGCCACCTCCGATACCCACTTTTCCAGTGACTGAAACATGGGCATACCAGCAATTCCCAGTAGGGAACATTTTTTCAAAAAGGTGCGTTTATTCATCGGATTATTCTTTATCACAATTTACACAACCCTTTTGCCCTGCACAAACGTTTAAGTTTCAAACACTCATCCTTTTTCATTATCTTTACCGAATGAACATTCGCAGTCTGATTACAGTTGTATGTCTCGCCCTGCCTTTGTGGTTGGGGGCGCAAGAAACGGGGCCGCATCGCGTGTACCAGATGTCGGGCATGGTGGTAAGCCAGGAAACCAATGAGGCCATCCCCTATGTGCGTGTACAGGTCAACCATAGCCGGCAGGGCACCATCGCCAATGCCGAAGGCTTTTACAGCATACCCGTTACTGCAGATGATACCCTGTATTTCTCACATGTGGGATATCGCCCCAGCTTTCTCATTATTGCCGACTACCTCAATAGATATAAAGGCACCTCTCAATATCTTTACTCCATCAACTACCTTCGCGAGGATACCCTCACCCTGCAGGTGGTCAACATCTTTCCCTATAAAACCCCCGAAGAGCTCAAAACGGCTGTGGTGAACATGGATGTACTAACAGGATCACCCGAGCAGATTGCTCGCCAGAACCTGGACCCCGAAGTGTTGCATGCCATTATCCAAACCCTGCCCAAAGACGGAGAAGAGCGCATCATGGTAGCCCGCCAGCGGTATTACGACTACTATCAGAACAAAAACCTCCTGCCAGGCGTTGGGCTGGATGCCGTCGCTGCCATGCGCCTGCTACAGCACGTGGTGGAAAAATCCAAAAAGCGCAACAACAAAGACCTCAATTACTGGGAGAACTGAAGGCACGCCTTCGCCTGTTTTGAAAGATAGCTGCGCGAACTCCTTATATAAGGAGACATTGTGCTGCCCGCGTGCTTTTTTTTTTATATTTTTTTGAATTTCCATGTAAGCTTTCTAACTTGCGCCTCCAAATTCAGAAGAAGGTAAAACATATCTGTTTTGGCAGATGATGAAAACCTGAGAATTTGGGAAAAGGGGGCAACCCCTCTTCATGGCTATGCAGCAAACCGGTAGGTTTGAGGTATCCCGGAAGTTGAAAATAAGTTGGAATCGGATTAATTGGATTTGGCACCTCATCAAAAGCCATTTCGGTCCGTTGATACCTTCCACTTTTACCCTTCCATTATATCTCATTCCTGTTTGTTGTACCAGCTTAGGGGTTAGCTTCTCAGTGAGAGGTGAAATCGCCTCATTGTCAGTAAAAAATAAAGTGAACCGGCTTGACAGGTGGATACTTATTCCCTACCTTTGCAGCCGCTTTCACAAAAAAAGCATATAACAGTATGCCTACAATACAACAATTAGTCAGAAAAGGACGGAAACACAAGCAGGAAAAGAGCAAATCTCCCGCCCTGAGCGCCTGCCCCCAACGCCGTGGCGTTTGTTTGAGGGTATATACCACTACTCCCAAAAAGCCCAACTCGGCCCTGAGGAAGGTGGCACGTGTGCGCCTCACCAATGGCAAAGAAGTAAACGCCTATATAGGCGGTGAAGGCCACAACCTCCAGGAGCACTCCATCGTGCTCGTTAGAGGCGGGCGGGTAAAAGACTTGCCCGGTGTACGCTATCACGTCGTGAGAGGGGCACTGGATACTGCCGGTGTAAATGACAGAAAGCAAGGTCGTTCTAAATATGGTACCAAAAGACCTAAAAAGTAAGCAAACATGAGAAAGACCAGAGCCAAAGAAAGATATGTATTGCCAGACCCCAAGTTCGGAGATGCCCTGGTGAGCAAGTTTGTCAATAACCTCATGGTAGATGGCAAAAAGAGCACGGCATACAGCCTTTTTTATGGGGCAATGGAGATCATAGAAGAACGTACCGGCCAAAGTGGGCTGGAAATATTCAAGGCAGCCATCAACAATGCGATGCCCAACGTAGAGGTCAAAAGCCGGCGGGTAGGCGGCGCCACCTTTCAGGTGCCCACCGAAGTTAACCCCAAACGCCGCGAAGGCCTGGGCATTCGCTGGCTGATCCGGTATGCCAAGTCCCGCAACGGGAAATCCATGAAAGAAAAACTCGCAGCTGAATTTATGGCCGCTGCAAAGGGAGAAGGCCAGGCGGTGAAAAAGAAAGAGGATACCCACCGCATGGCAGAAGCAAACAAAGCTTTCTCGCACTTTAGATTCTAAGAAAAGAAATGAAAAAGATACCACTAAAAGATACGCGCAATATTGGCATCATGGCACACATTGATGCCGGTAAAACCACGACTACCGAACGCATCCTGTATTATACGGGCATCTCGCACCGTATGGGTGAAGTGCACGACGGTGCCGCTACCATGGACTGGATGGAGCAGGAGCAGGAAAGAGGCATTACCATTACCTCCGCTGCTACCACTACCTTCTGGCGCTACAAAGATACCGAGCACCGCATCAACATCATCGACACCCCCGGCCACGTGGACTTTACCGTGGAGGTGGAACGCTCCCTCAGGGTGCTGGACGGCGCTGTAGCCCTGTTCTGCTCGGTAGGTGGGGTAGAGCCCCAAAGTGAAACCGTATGGCGCCAGGCCGACAAGTACAAAGTGCCCCGAATAGGATTCGTTAATAAAATGGACCGTTCCGGGGCTGATTTTTTTGAAGTCGTGCGTCAGGTCAAAGATATGCTCGGTGCCAACCCCGTGCCCATACAGGTGCCCATAGGGGCCGAGATGGAGTTCAAAGGTGTGGTGGACCTGCTCGACAACAAAGCCATTGTGTGGAACGAAGAGGACCTCGGGATGACCTACAAAGAGGTACCCATACCCGAAGACCTGATCGAGACAGTAGAGAAATGGCGCACCTTCATGATTGAAGCCGTAGCTGAGTACGACGACGCCCTGCTCGAAAAGTATTTCGAGGACCCCGACTCCATTACGCGTGACGAATTGCTCAACGTGCTGCGCAAAGCCACCCTCGACATGGCCATCACCCCCATGATGTGTGGCTCTGCCTTCAAAAACAAAGGCGTTCAGGCCCTGCTCGATGCCGTTTGTGCCCTCTTGCCCTCTCCCCTGGATGTAGGTGAAGTCGAAGGCACCAACCCCTACACCCAGAAAATCGAGAAGAGAAGGCCCTCTGTTGACGATCCCTTTACGGCTTTGTCTTTCAAAATCATGACCGACCCCTATGTAGGGCGTCTGGCATTCTTCCGGGTATATTCTGGAGTGCTTGAAGGTGGCTCCTATGTGCTCAACAACCGCACCGACAAAAAGGAGCGCATCAGCCGCATTCTGCAAATGCACGCCAACAAGCAAAACCTAATAGATAAAGTAGAAGCCGGCGACATAGCTGCTGGCGTAGGCTTTAAAGATATACGCACCGGCGACACCCTCACCGATGTGAGCCATCCGCTTGTGCTGGAGTCTATGACCTTCCCCGAGCCGGTGGTCAAGCTGGCCGTAGAGCCCAAAACCCAAAAAGACGAAGACCGCCTGTCAACAGGCCTGCAAAAACTGGCCGAAGAAGACCCCACTTTCCAGGTATCCACAGATGAAGAAACCGGTCAAACCATCATTGCCGGTATGGGTGAGCTGCACCTCGAAATCATTGTGGACCGCCTCAAAAGAGAGTTCAAAGTAGAGGTAAACCAGGGCAGGCCCCAGGTATCCTACCGCGAAGCCATTACTGCCACGGTACAACACCGCGAAGTGTATAAAAAGCAAACGGGTGGTCGTGGTAAATTCGCCGATATTCATGTGGAGTTTTCGCCTCTGCCCGACGATGCAGAATTGGACTTCGAATTTGTCAACGAAATCAAAGGCGGTTCCATCCCCAAAGAATTTATTCCTTCAGTGGAAAAAGGCATCAGGCAGGCCATGAACGAAGGCGTATTGGCGGGCTTCCCCCTCAACGGCCTCAGGGCTCGCCTCTACGATGGGAGCTTCCACTCGGTGGACTCCGACCAGCTCTCCTTCGAACTGGCCGGACGCCTGGCCTTCAAAAATGCCGCACCCAAAGCAAACCCCATCCTGAAGGAACCCATTATGGCGGTAGAAGTAGTTACCCCTGAAGAGTACATGGGTAACGTCGTAGGCGACCTGAACCGCCGCAGAGGCAAAATAGAAAATATGGGCGACCGCGGTAACTCCAAAGTGGTAAAAGCAAAGGTACCCCTGGCCGAAATGTTTGGCTATGTATCTTCCCTGCGTACCATTACCTCCGGAAGAGCTTCTTCAACCATGCAGTTCTCGCATTTCGAAGCGGCTCCTCCCAATGTACAGGAAGAAGTGGTGGCCAAAATTAAAGGTCTCACAAAAGTATAGAACCTTTTTCACCTGTGTTTCTCAATATCAAGGAAATGACGCAGAAGATCAGAATTAAGTTGAAATCTTACGATCACAACCTGGTGGACAAGTCGGCCGAAAAGATCGTAAAAACAGTCAAAGGAACCGGGGCCGTGGTCAGTGGCCCGATTCCTTTGCCTACCGAACGCTCCGTTTACACCGTCAACCGCTCTCCGCATGTCAATAAAAAATCCAGAGAGCAGTTCGAAGTAAGTTCTTACAAACGACTCATCGACATTTTCAGTTCCAGCTCCAAAACCGTCGATGTGCTCATGAAACTGGAATTGCCCAGTGGAGTAGATGTGGAAATCAAAGTATAAGAACAACCTGCAGCACGCAAGTTTTAACGATTAAACTACGAAAACATGGCAGGAATTATAGGCAAAAAAGTAGGGATGACCAGCGTGTTTGATGAAAACCGCAAAAATATACCCTGTACCCTCATATACGCCGAGCCCAATGTCGTTACCCAGGTAAAAACACCTGAAAAGGACGGCTATGCTGCCCTGCAATTGGGCTTCGACGAAGCCAAAGAAAAAAACACCTCCCAGCCCATGAATGGGCATTTCAAAAAAGCCAAAACGACCCCCAAGCGCAAGCTCAAGGAGTTTGACTTCTCCGATATGAGCGATGCCAGCTTCAACCTCGGTGATACCGTGAGTGTGGAGATCTTTGAGGTAGGCGAATTTGTTGACATTACCGGCCTCTCCAAAGGCAAAGGGTTTCAGGGAGTAGTAAAACGCCACGGCTTTCGTGGGGTAGGGGGCCGCACACACGGGCAGCACAACCGCGAGCGGGCGCCAGGTTCACTGGGTCCAGGCTCCACCCCCTCCAGGGTGTACAAAGGCATGCGCATGGCAGGCCAAATGGGAAATGAGCGCGTAAAAGTGCAAAACCTCAAGGTGTTGAAAGTCATTCCCGAAAAAAATCTACTGGTTGTTTCCGGCTCTGTGCCCGGGCATAAAGGTGCTTATGTTTTTATTGAGAAATAGATTACCATGGAAGCAATTGTATATAACATAGAAGGCAAGGAAACAGGGCGAACCGTAAACCTCAAAGAGGAAGTCTTTGGGCTGGAAAATCCCAATGACCATGCGATTTACCAGGACATTCGCCTTATTCTCGCACGCAAGCGGCAAGGTACCCACAAAGCCAAGGAAAGAGGCGAAATAAAGGGGACCACCAAAAAACCCTACCGCCAAAAAGGTACGGGCAACGCCCGCGCCGGCTCCAGAAAGTCACCCCTCTGGCGGCATGGTGGGCGCGTCTTTGGGCCACGCCCGCGCGACTATGGCTTCAAGCTGAACAAAAAAACCAGGGCCCTCGCCCGAAAAAGTGCCCTCACCTACAAAGCGCGTGAGGAGCAACTGACCGTCATCGAAAACTTTGAGTTCGAAAGCCCAAAAACCAAACAGTTTCTGGAAATCCTCTCAAAGTTTAACTATGCCAACAAGAAAACGGTGCTCATTACCCCTGAGAACAACACCAACGTGTACCTCTCAGGCAGGAATTTGCCCAAAACTCACGTTACCACAGCCAAAGACCTGAACACCTACGATATCCTCAATGCGGATATCCTCCTGATCATGGAAGACGCTGTGAATGTTATTAACGAACGGTTCTCAAGTGCAAGCTAAAAAACTATGAGTGTTCTCAAGCGACCGATCATTACGGAGAAGTCCAATATGCAAATGGAGTGGAAGGTGCCTCAGTACACCTTTGAGGTGGACATTAACGCTTCCAAAGCCCAGATCAAAAAAGAGGTCGAACGCGTCTATGAAGTAAAAGTAGAAAACGTGCGTACCCTCATCGTCAGAGGCAAAGCCCGTACCCGATACTCCAAAAGAGGCATCATCAAAGGCAAATCTCCCAACTTTAAGAAAGCTGTCGTCACCCTGAGTGAAGGCAATGAGATAGATTTTTATAAGCATATATAAAAATGGGAATAAGGAAATTAAAACCGGTTACTCCCGGGCAGCGGCACCGATCAGTTTCAGACTTTGACTCCATCACCAAGTCGAAGCCTGAAAAATCCCTGACGGCTCCCCTCAAAAAGTCCGGAGGCAGAAACAATTCCGGGCGCATCACCGCTGCCCACAGGGGAGGAGGGCATAAAAGACGCTATCGCATCGTGGACTTCAAGCGCGACAAATTCGACGTACCCGCCGAAGTTATCGCCATTGAATACGACCCCAACAGGTCGGCACGCATTGCCCTGCTGCAATATACCGATGGCGAAAAGCGCTACATGATCGCACCAGCCAAACTACAGGTAGGCCAAACCGTGGTATCGGGCGAGTCGGTAGAGCCCGTGCTGGGCAATGCCATGAAGCTCAAAAATATTCCCCTGGGTACCTTTGTACACAATGTGGAACTGCACCCGGGCCAGGGAGGCATCATGGCGCGCAGCGCAGGTACTTATGCCCAGCTCACCGCCAAAGAAGGCAAATACGCCATCCTCAAAATGCCCTCCGGCGAAACCCGCATGGTGCTGGCCGAATGTATGGCCACCATCGGAACCGTAGGCAACACCGAGCATGGCAACATCGACCTGGGCAAAGCCGGCCGCAAACGCTGGCTCGGCAAAAGACCTCGCACACGGGGCGTAGCCATGAACCCGGTGGACCACCCCATGGGTGGTGGCGAAGGCCGCGCCTCTGGTGGGCACCCCAGAAACAAAAACGGCCTGCCCGCAAAAGGATACAAAACCAGAGATAAAAAGAAAGTCTCAAACCGGCTCATTATTAGCAGAAGAAAGAAAAGAAAATAATACCTGCACTCCCGGCCGCACGGCCTGAGCCGGGAAGGCAAACCCCAAAAATAAAACTATGGCTAGATCACTGAAGAAAGGTCCTTTTATTGATCCAAAACTGGAAAGAAAGGTGCTTCGGATGAATGACCAGGGCATGAAGAGAATCATCAAAACATGGGCGCGCCGCTCCATGATCTCGCCCGACTTTGTAGGGCATACCATAGCCGTTCACAATGGCAACAAATTCATCCCGGTCTATATCACTGAAAACATGGTAGGCCACAAGCTGGGAGAGATTGCCCCTACACGCACCTTCAGAGGCCATGCTGGTAACCGAAAGGACAAAAGAAGATAAGCACGATGGCAGATACAGTAAAAATGACCCGAAAAGAGAAGATTGCGGCTGGGATACCCAAAGCCCCAAAGCGTAAAAGGGCTTATGCCAATCAACTCAAAGAGCAACGCGAGGAAACCGTGAAGGTGAGCCTCAAAAACTACCGCAGCTCCGCACGCAAAATGCGCCTGATCGTGGATCAGATCCGTGGAGTGGAAGTATTTGAAGCCCTCACCCTCCTCAAGTTTACCCCCAAAGCCGCTGCCCCGGCTGTAGCCAGGCTACTGCGTGCAGCCATCAGCTCTTACGAAGAAAAAAACCCCGACGAACGCGTGGATGTGGGTACACACTACGTGAGCCAGGCATACGTGGACAGTGCCAGAATGATCAAACGCCTGCGCCCCGCACCTCAGGGCAGGGCCCACCTCATTCGCAAACGCTACTGCCACGTTACCCTCGTAATCGAGCCAATCGAATACTTCGATGAAGACGATTTTGAAGATACTGAAGAATAACCAATAAACTTTACAACATTGGGACAGAAGACACATCCAATAGGACTAAGACTGGGCATCATCAAAGGCTGGGAATCCAACTGGTTTGGTGGTAAAAACTTTGCCGACAAACTCATAGAAGACGAGCAGATCCGAGCCTACCTCAAAGCCCGTATTCCCAGAGGGGGCATTTCAAAGATCATCATTGAACGCACCCTCAAAAAGATTACCATTACCATTCATACCTCCCGCCCGGGTATTGTCATTGGTAAAGGGGGTAAAGAAGTAGATAAGCTGCGGGAAGAGATTAAAAAAATCACCAATAAGGATGTTCAGATCAATATCTTTGAGATCAAACGTCCCGAGCTGGATGCCACCCTCGTGGCCCAGCAGGTGGCCCAGCAGCTCGAAGGCCGCGTCTCCTTCCGCCGCGCCATGAAGTCTTCCCTGGCTTCTACCATGCGGGCAGGTGCCGAAGGCTGCAAAATCATGTGCTCCGGACGCCTGGGCGGCGCCGAAATGGCACGTACCGAGCAGTACAAGCAGGGACGTATTCCCCTGCAAACCCTCCGCGCCGACATCGACTACGCCCTGGTGGAAGCCAAAACCATCTACGGCATCATTGGTGTGAAAGTGTGGATATTTAAAAAAGAAATCTTTGGTAAAGTCGATCTTTCGCCCAATGTGAAATCGGACAGAAAACGCAATAAACGAAGAAAAAGATGAATTCAGTTACGAGTTGAGAGTTTGGAGTTGAGAGTTTGGAGTTGAGAGTTGAGAGTTATGAGTTGAGAGTTATGAGTTGAGAGTTATGAGTTGCGAGTTGAGAGTTATGAGTTGCGAGTTGCGAGTTTGGAGTTGCGAGTTGGAAGTAGTAACCCAAAACCCGAAACATCAAACCCGAAACCCGAAACATCAAACCCGAAACATCAAACCCGAAACCCGAAACATCAAACCCGAAACCCGAAACATCAAACCCGAAACCCGTAACTTACAAACTGTAAACCATTAGTCATGTTACAGCCGAAGAAAGTAAAACGCAGGAAGGTACAGAAGGGGCGCCTCAAGGGCAATGCCCAAAGAGGGGTGGAGATCGCTTTTGGTTCCTACGGCCTCAAAGCCCTCGAAAACGCCTTCATTACCTCCCGCCAAATAGAAGCTTGCAGGATCACCATCTCACGGGCCATGAAACGGGAAGGAAATATGTGGATTCGCATTTTCCCCGACAAGCCCATCACCAAAAAGCCTGCCGAAGTGCGCATGGGTAAAGGCAAAGGTAACCCTGAGTACTGGGCGGCTCCCATAAGACCCGGGAGAATCCTCTTTGAGCTCGACGGCGTGTCCGAAAGTGTCGCCAGAGAAGCCCTGCGCCTGGCAGCCAACAAGCTGCCCATTAAAACTAAATTCATTATCAGAAGAGATCTACAAAAAGCTTAAATATATGAAGGCTAAAGAAATCAGAGACCTCACCACGGAGGAAATCAGGGCCAGGCTCAAAGACGAGCGCGGCAAGCTGCTGCGCCTGCGCCTCAACCATGCGGTTTCCTCCATTGAAAGTCCATCGGAGATACAGCAAACCCGGCGGGGCATTGCCCGCCTGCTTACCATCCTCCGGGAAAGAGAATTGGCCGAACAGTCAAAAGCCTAATAAGTCATGAGCGAAAATACCATAACAAGAAACCTCCGGAAGGTCAGAATTGGCCAGGTCGTAAGTAACAAAATGGATAAATCCATTACCGTAATGGTCGAACGCAGGGTGAAACACCCTATTTACGGAAAGTTTGTAACCAAATCTTCCAAGTTCATGGCCCATGACGAAAATAACGAGTGCGGAATCGGGGATACCGTCCAAATCATGGAAACCCGCCCCCTTAGCAAGCGCAAGCGCTGGCGCCTGGTGAAGATATTGGAAAAAGCTAAATAATAGCAATAGCATAAGACGATGATACAACAGGAGAGCAGACTCAAAATTGCAGATAACAGCGGTGCCAAAGAAGTGTTGTGCATTCGCGTGCTCAGTGGCACCCGCAGACGCTACGCCCGCATTGGCGACCAAATCGTGTGCACCGTCAAATCGGCCGACCCTAGCTCCAACGTCAAAAAGGGAGACGTGGTCAAAGCCGTAGTGGTACGTACACGCAAGGAGCGCCGCCGCCCCGACGGCTCCTATATCCGCTTCGACGACAATGCGGCTGTATTACTGGCCAACGACGGTGGCCCCAGAGGAACCCGTATCTTTGGCCCTGTGGCCAGAGAGCTCCGCGATAAAGGGTACATGAAAATCGTTTCGCTTGCACCCGAAGTGCTGTAGGCCCTCAGAAGAGTGAACCCAAACATCGCCCAACTCCTAATGACTAAAAAATCATGGCAAAGAAACTACATATAAAGAAAGACGACAGAGTACGCGTACTGTGCGGAAATGACAGAGGCCGGGAAGGCCGTGTGCTCAGGGTGTTTCCCAAGGACCGAAAAGCCATCGTCGAGGGGATCAATATGGTGCGCAAACACATGAAGCCCTCCCAGCAGTACCCCGACGGCGGAATCCTCGAACAGGAAGCCCCCATTGACGTTTCAAACCTCATGGTAATAGATGGATCCAACAACCCCACCCGTATTGGTCGCAAACGCGCCGAAAACGGAAAAGGATGGGTGAGGGTCTCCAAAAAATCTGGAGAGATTATCAAATAAGCGAAAAGATCATGGCAAGCCAAGCAAGATTATTTCTGAAATATAAAGAGGAAATCGTTCCTGCTCTCATGAAGCAGTTCAACTATTCCTCCATCATGCAAGTACCCGTTCTCGAAAAAATTGTGCTTTCACGCGGGGTTGGAGATGCCGTATCAGATAAAAAACTGATAGACGACTCCGTAGAAGAGTTTGCCCTCATTTCCGGGCAGCGCCCCGTCGTTACCAAGGCCAAAAAGAGCGTGTCAAACTTCAAGCTGCGCGAAGGGATGCCCATCGGCTGTAAAGTAACCCTGAGGCGCGAGCGCATGTACGAATTCCTCGACCGCTTCATCAATGTGGCCCTGCCCAGGGTGCGCGACTTCCGCGGAATACCCATCAGAGGCTTCGACGGCCGGGGCAACTTCACCATGGGCGTCAGAGAACAGATCATCTTCCCCGAAATTAACGTGGATAGGATCAAGAAAATTCAGGGCCTGGATGTGACCTTTGTCACCTCTGCTCCTACAGACGAAGAAGCACTGGCATTGCTCAGAGAATTTGGGATGCCTTTCCAAAAGCAAAATAAGTAACAAACAATTATGGCGAGAAAGTCTATCATAGCAAGGCAGAAAAAACGCGAAAAGCTCGTAGCCAAATATGCAGCCAAGCGGCAGGCACTCAAAGAAGCCGGAGACTACCAGGCACTGGCCCTGCTGCCCAAAAACTCTTCGCCTGTAAGGCTCAAAAACCGCTGCCTCATCACAGGAAGAGGTAGAGGCTACCTTAGAAGGTTTGGTATTTCGCGAATAAAATTTAGAGAACTAGCCCTTCAGGGAAAAATCCCCGGGGTAAAGAAAACAAGCTGGTAACATGAATACAGATCCAATAGCAGATTTCCTCACCAGGATTCGCAACGCCCAGGCTGCCGGCCACAAAGTGGTGGAAATTCCTGCATCAAAACTCAAAAAAGAGATCACCAGGGTCCTGTTTGAGCAGGGGTATATCCGGCGCTACAAGTTCGTGGATGAAGGCCCTCAGGGAAGCATCAAAATTGCCCTGAAGTACGACAAAGAAACCAAAACACCTGCTATTAATCAGATCCAGCGGGTGAGCAAACCCGGCCTGCGTAAATACGTCAAGGTGAATAACATGCCCAGGGTGATGAACGGGCTGGGAATTGTGATCCTTTCCACCCCCAGCGGCGTTATGACCTCCAATGAGGCCAAACGCCAGAATGTAGGAGGTGAAGTGCTTTGTTACGTTTACTAAGAAAGAATTAGCCATGTCAAGAATTGGAAAATTACCCATCTCCCTGCCTGCCGGTGTAACCGTTGCCGTTAATAAAAGCAACCTGGTCACCGTCAAAGGCCCCAAAGGAGAGTTGTCCCAGCAAATAGATCCCGACCTCACCGTAGAGATCAATGAGGGAACCGTGGAAGTGAAACGGCCTACAGAGCAAAAGCGCCACAAGGCCTTGCACGGCCTCTATCGCACCCTCATCTACAACATGGTCGTTGGCGTCTCCGAAGGATTTACCCAAAAGCTTATCGTGAGTGGGGTAGGTTTTAAAGCCACCAACTCAGGCAACCTGCTGGAGCTGGCCCTGGGGTACTCACACCCCATTGTGGTGGCTCTGCCACCGGAGATCAGTGTGGCCACAGAAACACAAAGAGGAAAAGACCCCGTCATTACCCTGAGTGGCATCGACAAGCAACTGCTCGGACAGGTTGCTGCAAAAATTAAATCCCTCAGGCCACCAGAGCCCTATAAAGGAAAAGGCATCCGTTTTGAGGGTGAACAAATAAGAAGAAAGGCAGGTAAAACTGCAGGTAAATAATAATAGAAGATAAAACGATGGCAAAGTCTGCAAAAAAACTGCTGAAACGCAATCGCATTCGCAAGCGAATCCGCAATAAAATCAGAGGGTCGGCTGAGCGGCCACGCCTTTCGGTGTACCGCTCCAATAAAGAAATATACGCCCAGATCATTGATGATGACCAGGGTGTGACCCTCGCAAGTTGTTCTTCTCGCATAAAAGACGTATCTTCGCAGCCGCTTTCAAAAACTGAAAGAAGCAAGCTGGTAGGCCAAAAACTGGCAGAAATTGCCAAAGCCAAAGGCATAGAAAGTGTGGTGTTTGACAGAGGAGGATACAAGTTTCATGGCAGAGTCAAAGCACTCGCCACCGGCGCACGCGAAGGAGGTTTAAATTTTTAACAAAGACCTATGAAACTGGATAGCAGAATAAGAGTAAAAAGCAGCGATGCAGAGCTGCAGGAAAAAGTGGTAAAAATCAAGCGTGTAGCCAAGGTTGTAAAAGGTGGCCGGCGCTTCAGCTTCAGTGCCATTATAGTAGTAGGTGACGGCCAGGGCATTGTGGGTTTTGGACTGGGTAAAGCCAATGAGGTAACTGACGCCATCTCCAAAGGAGTGGACGACGCCAAGAAAAACCTCATTAAAGTGCCCGTACTCAACGATACCATCCCGCACGAAAGCGTTACCAAATACGGAGCTGCCAAAGTGCTGCTCAAACCCGCTGCCCCGGGTACCGGCGTATTGGCAGGCGGGGCCATGCGGGCCGTACTCGAAAGTGCCGGCATCAAGGACGTGATCGGTAAAAGCCTCGGATCGGCCAACCCACACAACGTGGTTAAAGCCACCGTAAAAGCCCTGGCCGAAATGAAAATGCCCCACCAGGTGGCCAAAACCAGGAGCCTTTCCGTTGCCGATGTCTTTAAAGGCTGAGTAAATAATATGCGGATCAAGCCACAGACGGCCAAACAGGCAGGGCCCGAGATGGCTAAAAACGACCAAAACAATGACGTATCCAAAAGCTAAAATAACCCAGGTAAAGAGCACCATTAACCGGCCGAAAAATCAAAAAGCTACCATCAAGGCCCTGGGGCTCGGTAGAATTGGCCGCAGCAAGGTCAAGGACGTTACGCCTCAAATCTTGGGGATGATCAAAAAAGTAAGCCACCTCATCAAGGTGGAAGAACATAAAGACTAAACTTTTTTCGTCATCAGGACGCAGCAAAATATAGCAAATAATGAAACTACATACACTCAAACCAGCAGCTGGAGCTACCAAAACGCGTAAGCGTATAGGCCGGGGACAGGGATCCGGAAGAGGCGGCACCTCTACGCGCGGCCACAAAGGCCAAAAATCCAGAAGCGGATACAAATATCGCCCCTGGTTTGAAGGTGGGCAGATGCCCCTTCAGCGCAGAGTGCCCAAATTCGGCTTTAAAAACCCCTTCAGGGTAGAGTACAAAGTCATCAACCTCGATACCATACAGCAACTGGCCGAAGCTAACCCCGGCGCCCAAATCGACCACGACCTGCTGAAAGCCAACGGGCTGCTGAGCAGAAACAAACAGTTGATCAAAGTCTTGGGCAGAGGTGAACTTTCTGCAACGGTTGACGTCAAGTTAAATAAATTTAGTAAAACTGCTAAAGCAGCCATAGAAGCTGCGGGCGGCACGGCTACCGAAGTTTAAGAAGTATGAGGGAATTTATCCAAACATTAAAAAACATTTTCAAAATTCCGGAACTCAAAGACCGGATTTTGTACACCCTGCTGCTCCTTGCCGTCTATCGACTGGGTTCCTTTATCATTCTCCCAGGCATAGACTCCGGCATACTTGAGCAGGAATTCAGCGCCGGAAGCTCAGGCGGGTTGCTCGATCTGTTCAACACCTTCCTGGGAGGAGCCTTTGCCAGAGGCTCCATCCTCGCTTTGGGCATTATGCCCTACATCTCCGCCTCCATCGTGGTGCAGCTGCTGGGTGCCGTCGTGCCTTCTATCCAAAAGCTGAAAAAAGAAGGAGAAAGCGGGCAAAAGAAAATGAACCAAATGACCCGCTACCTCACCGTAGCCATTACCCTGGGACAATCGGCCACCTATGTGGTGTACCTCCAAAACCAGTACCCCAATGCCGTAACGGTCAATGTGTTGTTCTGGATCATTTGTGTGGTCATCCTTACAGCCGGCACCATGTTTCTCGTTTGGCTGGGCGAGCGCATCACCGACAATGGCATCGGTAACGGTGTTTCCCTCATCATCATGATCGGTATCATTTCGGGCTTCCCCGCTGCACTCATCAATGAGTTTAAAGCCACCCTGCCCATGATTTTCTTTATAGAAATTCTGGCTCTGGGGGTGGTCACCATGGCGGTGGTAGCCCTTACCCAGGCCACCCGCAAAATCCCCATCAACTACGCACGACAGATGATGGGCAACCGCATCGGCCAGTTGGGAAGAGGAAATGCCGCACGCCAGTACATCCCGCTTAAAGTAAACTCCGCAGGTGTAATGCCCATTATCTTTGC
>RFHT01000096.1 GCA_003696835.1 Bacteroidota bacterium | reverse complement strand
CAAGCCCTCCAGCATGCCGGCGGCAATGAGCAGCGCCAGCAGCCCGCCCAGGGCGTTCATCCCCAGCCTGCGCATGCGTTGATTTAAGGAAGCCTGCTTGCTCATAGGGGCAGTTTCGGAAAATTTGGCTTGCATGCCAAATTCCCCCTTCCCTTTTTGCTTTCCAACACCAAAAACCCGGCTGTCCTACATCCTCATTCCCCCGACAAACGCAGCCGGATTTTCTCCCTTTCTCCTTCAAATACATAAGCCGGAAAACGAATTTCTATGCGCTTAAGCCCCTGGATACGCCGGTCCAGCAGCAGGGGTGGCGGGTCCAGCGAGATGACGGAGATGTGCATAGCCGGATGAGAAAGGTTGCTCAGGCGCAGGCTTTTGCCCCCTTGCCGCAAAATGGCTCCTCCCGGCAGCAGTTCTACCTCTGCGGTGGTCATCAGTTGCCAGGTGATTTGCCGCAGGCTGTCACTCACTTCAAATTCGTCTTCAATCAACAAGGAACGGTCGCTTTCCTTTACAAAGGTACGCAGCACCTTGCTGGAGTCTCCGCCAAACACCGCCGACAGGTCAAAGGTAACCCGGGGCTGGCTGCCGGCACGAAAATCCACAATGGGGGCAAAGCCATCCACGGCATGCAGGGCGTCATTGAAGGTGAGGGTACTGTGGCCAAAATTGTTTTTGGTGAGCAGCGTCCAGCGCTGGCAGTTCTGGCAGCGCTTCCACAGGTCGAAGCCCGTTTTTTCCAGGGCGTGGTAATTTTGGTTGCCGGGGTCCACCACCCATCGTATTCCCTCCAGTTCGAACACAAAAGAGCCGGCATCCATGTTGCCGTGATTGACCGAGCCCCGGCCGCCCTTTGCCCCCAGGTAGAACTGGGTATTTGTCTCTGGGCTGCTTTGGAAAATGGCAATGGGGTTGGCGCCGCCTCCCTGGTAAGCCAGCGGCAGGTCAGCGGGCTCACCATCTGCCACCTGGGCCAGCCACACCAGGCCGGGAGCAGAGAAGCGCGAAAGCTTGCCCATTTCAGCCGGTGGGCGCAAAAAACGCTCCCGCTCAAAATAGGCAGCATTGCCGGTTTGGGCAGCAAACCAGGCCAGGGTGATGTCGCCATTGGGGCTTCGCTTGTCGCCACAATCGGCAAAGTTGTAGTACCAGCCCGAAGGGGCAATGCTCAGCAAACGAAAGTCGGCACTGGCCATGAAGGGGCCGTAGGCCGACAGGCCAAAGTCGCTGCCAAAGGCGCTTTGCAGCAGGGCAGCAGTGAGCACTGTATAGCCGGTACCATACCCCCAGTAAGTTGAGCCTTCGGGGTAAACCCCATCCGGAGCGTATTCCTTGAGGGCGTAGGGCATACCTTCCAGGGCACGCTCAAGGGTTTGGGCTGCCAGCTCGGGCGCTCGTTCCGCTACGGTAATGGCCGCTGCCATCATACCGCCATGACACACCTGGTTCCAGTTGTTATGACCCTTTACCCACCCGCTGTTGACCTTGGGGTTGTAGCTGGGTTTGAGGCCTTTTTCAATCAGGGCATTCATGGCCAGCTCTACCGTGGCGGGCGGCAGGGCTTCTCCGGCCCAATCCAGGGCCAGGGCCACGGCCATGCTCATTTCCGCCACATCTAGAAAGTGGGAGGGGTTCCAGTCGCTGAAGTCACAAACAGCCTGTATTTCCCGGTCTATGCGAGCCAATATGCGGGGATCTTTTTCTATCCGATATACCATGCTCAGTACGCCCATGAGGTAGAGCATTTCCCGCGAGGTAGGTAGCAACCTGCGGCCTATGAGCTTGCGCTCCAGCAGTTCCTGCTCCAGTATGTCATCCGCATTCAGGCGAATGGCGGCGTAATAGTTTTGTACCACGGGTTCGGTTTGCAGCTTCGCTTTCAGCTGCTGCTCCAGGCGGGGGTTGAGGATGAGGCGGGGGTGCTCCCTGCGAAGATGCCGCCTGAGGTAGCTGACCGACATGGGGTTTTGCAGGACAGGCCAGCCCGCCGGGTAAGGATTGAGCGTGAGGTCTTCCAGGGCGGGGTGGGTGGTTGAATACACAAAGCGATGGCTACCACTGAGCCGTGGGCTGCTGCCTGTGAGTAAAATGCGAAAAAGGGTATCGCCCCACACGCTCTGCAAACGGCTGTCCTCAATGGCAATGGGTTCGTACTCAGCCTTCATACCTTTGGGGAAGCTCATGGCCATTACGGCGCGTTTATCCTGCTGGTTGCGCAGCAAAATCAACTGCAAATCCTGGTGAATCAGGGGCTTCCCTGCCACCATAAAGCTGAGGGTGAAGGGGGTGTTTTTGCGTTCGAAACGGTAGCTTTCCTCCAGCATCACTTGGTTTTTTCGACGGTCAAAGGTAAAAGTGCGCACCCAGCTGCTAAGCCCGGCGGAGTCGGGGTAGGCCGGGGCAATATCCAGGGAAAAGGTACTGCGGCCAGAGGTAGTCTGCTGATATTGAAGATTTTGGGCCTTGTAGTCCTCTCCCGGGGCCTGCATCACCCCATTGATGGTGGGCAGGTTATGGTATTGCGACTGCATGGTCCATATTTCGTAGCGCTGGGGGCTGAAAGTTTTGCGGGTGTAGGTTTCCACCCCCACATCTATGAGCAGGGGCTTGCCTCCGGCATAGAGCATAAAACTGCCCACGTCGTTGTGGTTGTGGCTTTCGGCATTGTGGCCGCCTTTGGCGGCCAGAAACAACTCCTCTTGCGCCTTGCCCTTGCTGCGGCACAGCAGCAACTGCAGCTGAGGGAACCAGCTCTCCTCCAGCCGCGCTTCGCGCGGCTGGGTGGCCTGTATAGCGGGCAGCTTTTGCAGCGCCATCAGCTTGCGGCTGAGGTTCCCCCCCAGCTGGCCCGCAGCCAGCTCCTGCCGCTCAGCCAGCCAGGAGCCAAAGGCCATCATGGTAGAGTCCCCGATTTTTTGCCCATACCCAAACACCATGGTCGCACTGGGCTTGCTCACAGCCGAAGCATCGGCAAAGTTGATGTAGTAGTCCTCCCCGATGTGGGCCTTGTAAATGTAGCTGCCCATGTTCTGTATCAGCGGCTGCTCCCACAAGCTCACCCGGCCCTGGGTGGCCGATTCCAGCATTTCGAGAAATTCGTACAGCGAAGCACCCGCCCGCCCCCAGTAGCCGGGGCCTTCATCGCAGCCGCCGTCGGCGGGATAGGGATCCAGAAAACGGTCCACACAGCCCATCATTTTGTAAATGGCGGCCTGCCGCTTTTCCGGCTCCTTTTCGGCTATGAGCACACAGGCCAGCCAGTTAGAGCAAATCCAGGGCGTCCAGTTGTTGAGGGACTGCCCCTGAAGGCCCATCCACCAGAAGTCGTCGTGCTGCAGGGCCGGACGCAAAATTCGCTGCTCAATGGCTTCCAGGATTTTCTGATTCAATACAGGCGAAACCTCGTCCAGGCGAGCAGCCAGCAAATAATGGGTCCATGCCAGCAGGGCACCGGTTTCAGCGGCGAACAGGTCCACGTATTCGGCCCCGGAGGGAGGCAGACCAGCCTTGCCTGCCTGCCCGTAATGGGCGGGGATGACCCACCAGCTTTCTTCACATATTGCCCAAATCAGGTCGGCAATTTCGTCCATAAAACGGCCCTGGCCTTCCATGCATTCGGCTACCACCGCCTGAGCCAGGCGGTTGCGCCTGCCAAAGTACAGGGCTTCATTGCGCGCCCGGTTGCCTGTGCGGCTGAAATCGAGCAGCGTAGTGGCCGTTATTTGAGGAATAGGCTGGCCCAGTTGAGCTTCCGCCAACTCAATTTGCTGCTGCTTCACCTCCTGCGATATACCTTGCCAGTTCTCCCCCCACCTGGGGAAAGGCTGCCAGGCCCCCTGGGGCAGCAGCCACTGAGTCAGCTGCTCAGGTGTACAGGCCGACTGTAGCAGGGCGCGCTTTTGCTGGGCAGGCATGCGGAAACAAAGAAACAACAACATCATGAGACAGGCTATCTGCCGTACTGCGAAAATAGGCTTTCGAACTTGGCGGTAAAAGAAACAAGAGAGGTGCATGATGAGTGGGTTGGAGAAGTGGGAAAAAGGCAAAGCCGCAATCTGTACAACTACGGCTTTGCTCTATAAAT
>RFHT01000700.1 GCA_003696835.1 Bacteroidota bacterium | reverse complement strand
TTATTGTTTTTTTTCACCCTGAGGGTGCTGAATAGTTGCGAAATTCGTATCAAAGATAAACGATTGATAATCAGGGTTTAATATCCCGAACTCACGTTATTTTAAGAGGAAATTAGTTCAGTAGAAACTCTCAATGCGTGAAAAAATCACACAAATTTCCAACAACTACACCCATTGCTTGATTTTTTAAATTTTTTACCTTACTTTTCGTGAAAATATCACGAAAAGTAAGGTAAATGTTAATTCGACTGGTCATAGAAAACATTCTTTCCTTTGGTGAACGGAAGGAATTTCACATGATCCCCTACACCAGATTAGGCACCCTGAATACTCACAAATACCAGTTTGATAACTTCCAGGTACTAAAGCTGGCCTCTATTTATGGAGCCAATGGAGCCGGAAAATCCAATCTGGTCAAGGCCCTGTACTACCTGAAAAAGCTCATCGCCAATGAAGAGCCCCCCTTTAGAATAATGGAGAGCAAATTTAAGTTTCATCCCGGGGGCACTGATTTTAGCCAACTATTGGCCGTAGAGTTTATTCAGGAAGGGATTCCGTTTTACTATGCCCTGGAAATATTCGATGGTCTCATCAAAACTGAAGAGTTGTACAAATCCGGTCTGGGCAAAAAAACTGATGAATTGATTTTTGAAAGGAAAACGACCCCTGATGGAAAAACAGCCCTTCAGTTCTCCCGCGAATTTGAAAGCGATACAAAAAACCAACTGCTCAAAGAAATATTGCTGGAGGAGTTTGTCAAACCTGATATACCCGTTCTGAAATTGCTATCCAACAGAGAAAATGAGTATTTCCGTACGGTAAAGTTGGCTTATCGCTGGTTTGAGCACACCCTCGAAATCATTACTCCAGAATCAAAGCCGCAGGCCCTTGCCCACTGGATTGATATGGATCCGGACTTTAAACTTTTTGCTGAGGACTTAATGTGTTCGCTTAATATTGGCATTTCTTCCTTAAGTTCAGAAAAAACAGACATCAGGGAGTTTTTTGGGGAAGATAACGAAAATGAAATGCTCGACCTTAGTCGGCAGCTTAGAAGCGCCCCTCATCGCATGCTTGGAATAAGGAGCCGAAGAGGGGATGAATTGGTGATTGTAAAAGAAGGGGAAAATATTTGGGTTAAGCGACTAAAAGTAGGACATATTGGAAAAGGCAAGCGCGCTGTTTTATTCAACCTTGAAGAGGAATCTGATGGCACCATCAGGCTGTTGGATTTCGTGCCAGCCATCAGGAGCGTGATTGCCAGTCCGAGGATCTTTGTGATTGATGAAATAGAAAGAAGTATTCATCCGCTTTTGATAAAAGAACTGGTCAGAAAATTCTCTGAGGATGAAGACACTAAAGGGCAATTGATTTTCACCACACATGAATCCAACTTGCTGGACCAAAAAATTTTCCGAAGAGATGAAATCTGGTTTGCCGAAAAAGATCAAAACGGCTCTACCGATTTATACTCCCTGAGCGAGTTCAAAGAACATAACACCATTGATATACGAAAAGGATATCTGAATGGGCGCTATGGCTCTATCCCTTTTTTGGCCAACCTCCAAGACCTTAACTGGCACGAACATGTTGCTCACCAACCGGCTGTTTGAACGAGAGCCTCCAAACAGAGAAGCAAAAAGCATCTACATTTTTTGCGAAGGTGTAAAGAGGGAGCTTCAATACTTCCGGTATTTTACCGAAATGGATTCCCGTATCAATATTGAAGTCCACCAGCTAGACCCTCATGACAACAACTCTCCCCTTGGATTACTTCGTATTGCCAGGCAATGTATCATCCCTCAAAAAGGTAAGCCTCCCCCTAAGTATCATTATCAACAAAATGATGAAGTTTGGATTATTTTAGATCTCGATCTGGATAAATATGCATCAAGAAGCCCCCAAATCGATGAGGTAAAGGCCTTCTGTACCCAACAGCAAGGATGGCATTTAGCGCTGAGTAATCCCTGTTTCGAAGTCTGGCTTCACTATCACCTGTCTGAAAAACGGCAGGAATTTGAAGGAGATGAACGATGCAGCAAATGGAAAGAATTTGTGAATAGCATGATAAATGGGGGATTTGATTCAAGAAAACACCCTATCTATATCGCAAACGCCTCGACCAACGCCCGTACCAACTTCGAAGTAGAAAAAAATATTCCCCGAAAGGATTGTACCGAAATATTCCGCCTGGGGGAAAGCATGCTTACCATTTTGGGAGAAAAAATAACAAAAGTCCTGAAAGAACTGGAAACCTGATTTCCCCCTTTAAGTCTTCCCTTATTTTATCACCACAAACTTCCCTCTGCGCTTTTGCCCGGTTTCGTGCTCTATGACCACGAAGAGGTAGAGGCCGCGCGCGATGATCTGGTTGTCGGCCGAGAGCAGGTCCCAGGCGTGCTCGCCGCCTGAGAAGACGGCGTTCTGGGGGTCGGAGTAGGTGCTGAACCAGCGGCTGTCGCGGCCCTGGTAGGTTTCGTCGTGTGTAAACACATCTACCAGGTCGCCGGCCAGGGTGTAGATGCGCACTTCGCATCGCTGGGGCAGGTTGGCAAAGATGATCTTGCGGTCTTCTTCCGAAGTGCTGGCCCCTTCCCAGGAGGCAGCGGCATAGTAGGGATTGGGGTACACAAAGGGGTCGCCCAGGGCGAAGCCCTTGTTGGGCGGTTTGCCGGCAAACACCCGCCGCATATTGGCCAGAGGCGCCGACTCCAGCGACTCCAGCCGGTTTACCTCATCGCCCTGGTCGAAGGCAGTGAGGGCAATGACGTGCTGCCAGCCGTTGGCGATGTTTTCAAAGGTGTACTGGTACACATACACGTTGGTGTCGCCAGGAAAAGTGAGGGGATTTTCCAGGCGGATGGATTCAAAACCCGTTTCCAGAAAGCGGTCATTTCCCGCTATGTCCCATTCTCCCACCAGCTTGAGCGCCTGAAAAATGTCCTGGGTGTTTTGCACATCAAAGCCCACAGCTGTTTTGTAAAGGCGGTAGCCTTCAAAGTCCATTTTCTTGGAAATGGCGTCCACGGATTGCTCGGCTTTGTCGGTCCAGTACACCGTGATGCGGTGGTCGTCGGCCACTACCTTCATGGGAGGAATGTCGGGGGGAGTGGGCAGAATAAAGCGCGTAATGCGGCCATCGCCATTGCGGTCTTCGCCCGGGTCGAGCATGCAGTTGCCATTAGCGTCTTCGCCTTCATAGGCCGTTTGGGCCCACTGGGCATTCTGTATGAGGTTGGCCCGCTGGCGGGGCGTATTGGCGGCGGCCGGGTTGCCGTCAAATACGCGTCGTGCGCACACAATGGCAAAGGCAATCTCGATGGTTTCGCCCGGGTTGAGGCGGTTAAAGGGGCCCACCGAAACCAGGTTGGAGCGGTTGTTGGGGCTGTTGAGGGTGGTTTCTATGGTAGGCCATGCCGGCAGGTGGTTCAGGCCGGTGCTCATCTTGCCGTATTTCTGCAGGTCGTTGGAGGGGAAAAAATACAGGGGATCGTTGGAGTTTTGAAACTGCCAGGAGTTGAAATGCACCTCAAAGTTGGGCGAAGTGGGGCATTGCCCGTTTTGCTCGGCCCCCAGGTACTTGGTGGCCACGTAGCTGTCGGTAAAACCGATGTCGCCTATGGCATCAAACTCATAACCCATGCTGAGGGAGTCGATAAAACCATTGCCACCCTTGTTGAAAAAAGCCGAGCCACCGGGCGGGGTGATGTTCACATTTCTCACCACTCCATCCACCCAGTAACCCAAAAAAAGGGAATCGATGGAGCGGCTGCTAATATTGCGTATACGGTAGTTGAGGATGATGAAGAAATTGGCGAAAGAAAAGTTCCAGTTGAAGGCCTCAAACTCCACCTCTACGCCCAGAGGGCGCAGGTGGTTGTTGATCTGTATGTTGCCCCCACCCGTGTTGATGCGGGTGGCCGTGTCGGTAAAGGTGGAGAAGAAATCCTGGTGGGAAATGGCATCGGGCCGGAAAAAAGGGCTGTCGAAGAGAGAAGAGCGCTCCTGCAGGGGCGTTTTGGAGGTAAACTCAAAGCCCTGCTTGCCCGTGGCATAGCCGCTGGGGTCGTCGGCGGCCCCCGTGCTCACGGCCACCTCCCCATCTACGATGCCCCCTATCCACAGCCCGCCGTCAAAGATATGCTCCACGCCCGAGTTGGCGGGAAACTCGCAGGAGGGGAAGCCCTCCACATTGAAGCTGCCGCTGAAGGCATTGCCGATCATGCCCAGGTTGTTCACCGTGGCCGCCACATTGCCGGCCGAGGTCACCTTTTCCGTAAATACGTCCTGCTGGCCCAGTGCCTGCACAGCCGGCAGGGCCATACACACCCAAAAGATAAGCTGTTTCATGGTGAACAAAGCTACACAATTGTGGGTTAGAATGGAAGGAAGAGACTGCATTTTGAAGGTGGTCCGGTGCAGAGAAGATAGGTACCCCCTCCCTTCCCCCCATCCTAAATGCCGGATCAGCATATACCACTTTCCCTAAAAAAAGCAAGCGATATTTGCAACTACTTTTTGGTTGCAGTCGTAAGGTAATAAATATGCCTTAACAGAACGCATGAGTAAGCTAGAAAAATTATTGGCAAAACTACGTTCCAGGCCCAAAACTTTCACTTACTCAGAGATGCGCACATTGCTCCTGAAACTGGGTTATACAGAGCGAAAGACAGGCAAGACATCAGGTTCAAGGCTGGCTTTTATTCACACGGAGAAAAAACACATCATCCGGCTACACAAACCACATCCGGGAAATGAGCTGAAGCGATACCAAATCGATTATTTGATAGAGGAGTTGAAAAATGAAGGCTACTTAAAAAAATGAAAGACAAACTGACATACAAAGGATTTATCGGCTCTGTTCATTTTCAGGCAGAAGATGAGCTGTTTTATGGCCGCATTGAGGGCATAACAGACCTGGTAACATTTGAAGGTAAAAGTGTAGAGGAACTCAAAAAAGCCTTTGAGGAAGCTGTGGAAGATTACGTGCAGCTGTGTAAGGCCATTGGAAAAGAACCCTATAAATCGTTCAAGGGAAGCTTTAATGTGAGAATCACCCCCCGTTTACACCGACAGGCATTTGAAAAAGCCACTCTGGAAGGCATTACGCTCAATCAGTTGGTTCAAAAAGCCATTGAAAAAGAGGTGCAGCAGCAAGCCGAATGAGCCAGCTTGAAAGAATGATGCCTGGATTTTGATCCAGAATAATTCCCCACAAGCACAAAAAAAATTGTAACTTGGCATAAAGAAAATGACTATGGAAGGAAATCTATATCAATCTGTTCTGCACAACTTAAGCCTGATACCAGAAGAATATTTGGCTCAAGTAAATACCTTTCTCTCTATCCTGAAAGAAAAAACAGAACACAAAGCTCAAAACAGAAAAGAAATTCTGAAATTGGCTGGTGCATGGTCTGATATGAGTGAAAAAGACTTTGAGGAATTTCTTAATATCGCTAAGAAGAGCGGCAGTTCCCTGTTTGACCGAGAAGTTGAACTATGAATCAGGCAATTTTAGATACAGATACTGTATCTTATTATTTTCGGAAAAACCCCATTGTTGTTCAAAAGGTTGATGCTTACCTAAAATCCTTTGGTTTTATCAATATAAGTGTTGTAACCTATTATGAAGTAATGAATGGGTTGTTATATAAAGATGCTAAACGACAGCTCCCTACATTTGAAAGGTTTGTAGAGCTTAACCATGTCATTCCTTTGACTTTAGAAGTTGCTAAATCTGCTTCAGTAATTTTTGCCAGCTTAAGAAAAAGAGGAATTACAATTGGCCACAATGATGTAATGATAGCTGCTTGTGCTATTTCAAATAATCTAACACTCATCACCAACAATACTCACCACTTTAGCAAAATCAAAGGACTTGAAATAGATAACTGGCCTCCCAAATAATCTCCCCCTACTGCCCGGCCAGCATGCCGGTTCCTTTTTTGCGCCGGTACTGTTGTACCACTTTTTTGCAGTCGCGCACAAAGCGCCTGACATTGGTTTGCAAGTGGGCGTTGAGCAAAATCCAGTCGCGGTTTACCGGGCCAAAGGCTTGCTTGTAGTGGTCCAGCTTTTCGGTTACGGCCAAAATGGCATCGGCCAGGTGCTCGGGCGTGAAGGGGTCCACCACCCAGCCATTTTTGAGGTGCTCAATGAGCTCCAGGTTGGCGGGGATGGCATTTACAATGGGCACCACCCCCATGTAGCGGGCTTCACTCAGGGCATTGGAGTAGCCATCATATACCGGAGCGGAAATGCACACATCCACCAGCGACCACAGCTCCAGCACCTCGGTGCGCGGAAGTTGGGAGCGCTCCAGGTAGAAATTGGGAAAATGCGCTTCCAGCGCCCGGGCCCGCTTGTCCAGCTTCTCCGGTATGTCGTAGCCCGCCGAAAAAAGCATCAGCTTGAGGTCCCGCACCCCCCGCCTGAGCAGGCGCTCATAGGCCTGCAGCACGATGTCGCCCTGGTAAACGGGCTTCACCCCTCTGGGGGCCAGCACCACTTTTTGCCAGGGGCGTATGCCAAACTTTTCGCGCAGCGCATTCAGCCGGGCTTCGCTCGTCTCAAACAGCTCCTCCTCAATGCCCCAGCGGTTCAGGCTCACTTTGTGAGCCGGAATACCAAACCACTCCTTTACTGCCTGCACCAGCTGCAGGTTGTCGCCTATGATAAAGTCCGACTTGTTGAGGGCATCCTGCACCTGATGGCGGAAAACATACCATTTGAAGCTACTGACAGCCTGTTTCAGCAGGCCAGGGTCCTCCACGCTGCTCCAGCTTCGCTCGTAAGGGATACCGGTCTCGGCCCGGTTCGGCGGGTACTCCAGCACGTCGGCCCCCATGGCAATGCTGGCCATGGGCCGGAAACCCGTGCGGGCCGCCCACACCCCAAAAGGCGTGATGTTGATGGGATTCACAATGTCCACCCGGTGCTTCAGCAAGGCCTTGTGAAGCCGGTCGGCCGAGTACAAATAGCTGGCGTAGGTCACCCGGCCTTTCACCGTATATCTGGGCTGAATTTTGACGCAGGGAACCTGATCGTACTCGTAGTCGGAGAAGCTGAAGATGGTTACTTCAGCACCCGCACCTTGTAAAGCAAGAGACCATTTTTGGGTATGGAAATTAGCCGGATCAGATAATACTGCTATGTGCACTGCTTCTTCTTCTTTCTTCCTGTGTTAATGAAAAGAATAATAGCAGAATTTTAATAAAATCAAAATTTTTTACACATTCCTAAAACGCTATACCTAGCCGCAGGCGGGTGGTGGGGCTGGGCTTCCACTTCATCTCATCGGGGGTACGGATAAGCAGGCCCGCCTCGTCGTTTTCTCCGTTAAAAAACCTCAACCCTATGCCAAAATCGATAAAGCCCCTTTTGCCCAGGCGGCGCTGAACGCCGTACATGGGCATGAAGGAAAAACCGTGAAAGAAATACACCCCCTGCTCGTCCACTATGCGGGGGTTTTGGCGAAAAAAGATCAGTTGGGTAATGGCCTGCACCGTGATGTAATTGGCCGAAAGGTTGTCGGCACTTTTGCCCTGGCCTATGCGCTTTTTGAGGTTGTAGTACAGCCTCGGGCCTATGGCCAGGCCAATGTTTTGATTGGGCAGGCTAAATACCTGCTGAGCGGGAGTGGGCGCAAAACGCAGCTGGTAAGACGTGCTCAGGGTGGCGTCTATGGACAGGGCCGTGCCCAGCTTGTGCTCGTAGCCCAGGTTGACATTGCCCGAGATGCCCTCCCGCCCAAACTGATACACCAGGTTGAGCAGGTCAATTTTCAGCATGCTTTTTTCTTCGTGAAAATAACGGAAGAGGTCGGGTTGCTGCCCGGGAAACTGGGGCTGGCAAAGACCCGCAACAGGCAGGAGCAAACCCCATAACAGGTAGAGCGGCGGGAATGGCTTCATGACGGTTGAACTGATCAGGTGAAAAAGGGTGCAGGCACAGGCACTGCCAGATGGGCAGGGGCCTATAGCAAGCTAAGAAAAATTCAGGAATTTTGATTCAATTTAGGCAATTCCCCAGCGAAAAAAGTGCTTCGAAGACCGAAAGGTATGAAAATGGTATTACATGGAATAAATTACCTCCTCAGTGGAAATTTGCCTACACCTCCAGCTCAACCAGATAACCGGTATGCTTGCGGATATTGAGCACCTGCCCGCCCTCCAGCAGCCAGTACTGCCCCTTAATGCCCATGAGTCTGCCCGCCACCTCGTCCACCTTGTCCAGGTTGATGCTTTTCACTTTGGTGGGGTATTCCAGCACGGGGTACTCGATTTCCACAATCTCATCATCGTCGCTGTAGTAGGCCTGCAGCTCTTCCGGCAGCAGGGCATGCATGCGGGCCTTTTCAGCCAGCAGGTCAATCTTGGTCGCCTGCACGTTTTTGAGCATTTTCTGCCAGTGGGTTTTATCGGAAATGTGGTCTTTGAGCGCCACCTCAATGCGCCCTGCCAGGTAGCGGTAGGGCGTTTCGGCCAGGCGTATCACCTTCCAGCCCCCCTGGTCGATCCAGCGGGTGGGCACTTGCTGTTTGCGGGTTACGCCCACCTTGAGGCCGCTGGCCACGGCCAGGTACACGATGTGGGGCTTTACGTGGTGCTCCCGCTCCCACTCGGGGTCACGCCCCTTGCCCAGATGCCCCTCACACAGCTCGGGCCGAATGATACACTCGGAGTTTTCGGGCGATTTGAGAAAATGCTCGTAGCAAAATCCCTGCGCAAAAGACTTCTTCGTCTTACGACCACAAATTTTACAGTGAATTTCGCCCAGGTATTTCAGGCGAACGGGCTTCCCGATCAGGGCATTCATGTCCACGACCTCATCTCCCAGCTCCAGGCGGTACTGCACCGGATTCGCCAGAATGGCCTTCATTTTTTTCAGGTTTCCAACTATCATACAGTTTGCTTCATCTTAGGTATTCAACTGTTGTGCGATCACCTCCTCAAATACTTTCCCTTCAGGATGTTTTCTATTTCCTCCAGCGGGGCTTGGTTTTCTTTGTTTTCAAGTACCGATTTCCGATATGCGTGGTACAAAATTTTTATTTCTTCTTGTTCCTCTCTGCTCAAACGCGACAAATCCAGCATCAATCCATTATTCAAATCATTTGGTTCAAACTTTTTCAGCCCGTCACCATACTCCCGGCGGTTATCGCTGAATATTTCCCTGGCAATATTGGTTAACAAATACGCAAAAAGTAAATCAGCCTCTATGTTGCTGAATAAATCGGATTTGAGGTAAACACAGTGGAAGGCCGTCAGGTTATATATCCCTGCCTCGTTTCGGATAAACTTAACCCTACTTCTGTTAAACACGCTCACCCAAATGGGAGAAGGAGGTCTGTTTTCATTGATGTACCAGGGAGTTCTTTTCGATGTTAAAAACTTCTTATGTACGCCTTTTTTTTCTCCCAGCTTAATATAGTTCCATACAGCCGGATCTTTGGGCGATTTTCCTGCATGAAACAGGTACACATTTGCATTAGTACAAACCAAATGTTCAAATTGCTCCTTTGTGAAAAAAGGGGAATGAGCATCTTTGGATTTCGTCATGCAGGGCAACAGATAACTTTGGGGAATATTGAAATGTTTGACTTTTTCCCTGTTGAAGGTAAAATACTCATTTGACCCTGTGGCAATTCCTCTTACTACTCTAGCCACCTGCTTAAACGGAATCAGGTGTTTATATTTTGTACTCAGCTGTTTCTGATAGTAAGCCCGCCACTTTATATCTGGATTCAGTTCTTTAGCTCTGATGATATTTGAAGCCGGAGCTTTCCCGGTATGTTTAATTTGGATTTTTGCTTGTTCAAATTGTTGCCTGCTTTCGATGGTGGTGAAGCTTACAGATGAGGTACTAGCGTCCTTTGATAAAAGCAGGATTGCAGAGGTCGTGAGGGCATCGTCGAAAATATTCTCTTTGAAATCAAAAATGAGAATGTGATTTAAGGACTGACTATCTATTAAATACCGCTTCACATAGGTCCCGTAATCCGAGTTTAAAAACTCCGACGGTATGATATATGCCGCCCTGCCCCCATCCTTTAGTTGGTAAATGGATTTAAGCAAGAACAAGGTATAGATATTCGTAAATCCATTTAAATTTACTTTTAGCCGCTCCCTGATTTCTTTCAGGGTCCTTTTGTTTTCATAATCATGGAATTTAAAATATGGAGGGTTACACAAAATTCCATCGTATTGATTTTGCCAATCATTGAAAAGATAATCAGCTAACACCAGGTTTACATTAGGAAAATTCTTGAAAGAATTACGGGCTTCATTTAAAATTACCGGGTCAATATCGAAGCCTGTAATTTCTACCTCTGGTTTTCGGCTTAACAACAAACGGCTGAACACACCAAGGCCAAAAGCAGGTTCAAGTACATACTTTAAGGATGGATGCCTGCATACCCAATCTATCATTACTTCTGCTACTTCTTCCGGGGTGAAAAATTGGGCGTATTTCCTCCGGTGGGACAAGCCAACTTTTTGAGAGTATGTTTGTTCTAAAATCACAAACTTTCGGATGGTATATTTAATAATCCCTTCAGCATATCGACGTCAAGATACGCAGTTCCCTTGTCAAATAAAATTAGAAGATGCCTGGGTCGGCGGTGAGGTTCTCTCTCGTGCTTGAGTAAAATCGACAATTGATGCAGGAATGCGTTTTACGATTTCTCTTATCTCTTCAAAGTAGGTCATCTTATCAATTTGAGTGTTTTGTGTGTACTCAAATTTAGGCTTTTTTAGGGAGAGCCAAGCTGATACCTGAAGAATCCACCCAATTAGCCTTCCCGTTCCCCTTGCCCCTTCTCAGCCAACTGCTGACGTTTGCGGAGCAGGTAGGCCCTTTCGGCTTCATTGGATACTGTCCCGAGGGCCTGATCAATGCATTTGATGGCCTGCTGGTTTTGGTTAGTACAGCTGAAGTACTCGGCCTTCAGGCCGTAGTAGAGGTAGGCCCGCTGTTCCAGCTGGGTGGGCTCTACCAGCTTCAGCATGTCCAGGACCTGGGGGTATTGGGCCAGCTGTAGGTGTACAATGGCCATGTTGAGCAGGGTGAGGGGGTCGGGCTGCATATTGTACAGGCGCTGGTACAGCTCCAATACGCGGTGCCAGTCGGTGGCTTCAAAGGAAGGAGCGCGCAGGTGCTCGGCAGCTATGGCCGCCTCCAGGTGGTAGGGCGAGCTATCGGCGTACTCCATCGCCTTATTCATGGCATCGTTGCCCAGCCGTATGAGGGGGAAATACCACTTCGAGCGGTCCTGCTGCCGCAGATCGACCAGGCGGTGGTCTTCGGCCACTTTACTCTCCAGGCGGGAAGCCTGGAAACAAAAAAAAGCAAAAAGGGCATAGCTGGCCCCCGTGCGGAAGGCAGGCTTCCGCAGGATTAGCCTTGCCAGGCGGATGGCTTCTCCGCAGAGGTCCTTCCGTATGAGCATGCTCTGGTGAAGAGAGTGAAAGCCTTCATTGAAAATGAGGTAGAGTACCTGCAGCACACGCCTTAGCCGGCTGCGTACCGCCCGCTCACCGGGAAGTGCAAAGGAAATGCCTTTCGTCCTGATGGCCTGCCGTGCCCTGCTGAGGCGTTTTTTGACCGTTTCTTCCTTCAGCAGCAAAGCGGCAGCAATTTCTTTGGTACTGAAGCCGGAAATGGTTTTGAGGGCAAAAGCGATTTGGTCCCGCTCATCCAAGTCCGGGTGGCAGGCCGTAAAAATCATGCGCAGTTGGCTGTCTTCTATCTCGTGGTCGAGAAACAACTCATTCAGCGTGAGTACCGCTGCCCCGTGGTCCAGCTTTTCAAGCCGATGGTGGTCGGCTTTGATCTTTCGGAGCAAATCTATGGCGCGGTTTTTTGCTGCCCGTATGAGCCAGCCCTCCGGATTATCGGGCACTTGCCTGCGCCACTTGAGCATGGCTGTGGCAAAAGTGTCCTGTACGGCGTCTTCAATGGTTTCCAGGTGGCTCAAACCAAAAATGCGGGTCAGCACAGAGACCATCCCCCCGTACTGATGACGGAAGAGATGGTCTATCAATTGGTCCTGCTTCATTGTTCAAACACCATCACCTCCCTGATCTCCACCGTTCCGCCCAGGTCGTAGTCGGGGTAGTCCTCGGCAATGCGGGTGGCTGCTTCCACATCTTTTGCCGATACAATGTAATAGCCCCCTACCAGTTCCTTCAGCTCCGTAGAACTCCGGTCGGTAATGCTGCGGCCCGCACCTGAAACGCGCCTGGCCTCAGGGTGTAGGGCGTGTCCCCCCTTCAATATGCCTTGCTCCTCCATCTTTGCATGCCATTCCCACCATTTGCCCATGCGGTTCTGCATCTCTTCGGGCGATAAGCCCAGTTCGCTGTAGTTTGAGCCAATGAATATCAACATGAAATCTTTCATGGTTACTTTGTTTTGTGAGCTAATAAAAAAGAATACCAGGAGAACCTATTACCTACATGGGAACAGCCTCGTGGATTTCGATGGCGCAGCCAGGTGCCCAGGCCAAATGGAGATGGTTTTCCAGCATACCTCTCAGTTGTTCGGCACTTTCGGCCTGTACCAGGGAGTACCCGCTTACTTCATTCGCACTGTTTGCCCATTTGCCTCCGGCTTCAAGTCGCTGACCACCCATCAGGGGAGCGCCAAAATCGAGAATGTGGGAGTCGTGCTGGGCCTTCCAGGCCATCCAGGCGGCCATGCCTTTGGCTTTCTCTTCTTCGGTAGCTGTAGCCATACCTGCCATTGCGGCAGCAGGTGCGTGATAAATTACCACAAATTTTTTCATTTCTTTTAGATGTTAACAGGGTTAAACTTAAAGATTCACTTACATGACGAAGCCAAAAGAAGAAGAGGGGACAAAAATTCCCATTTTTTTACCACCTGAAAATCCAAGCCCCTTTTGATGGTGTTCATGGCAATACAAGCCTGCTCAGCCACCTCTTTGTGGTATCTCACACAACCTGGCTCCCCAGGCAAGTAGCTCCCATACTGAGGCACGCTCAAAAAACAAAGGTTCATTTTCGCGTTCCTTAACCCCTCAGGGCATCCATATCAACCGCTTGCTTAGGGTATGGGAGGCCGTCGAGAGCCGTACCACATACACGCCCGGGTTCAAAGACGGGGGCAGTTGCAAGCGGGTTTTCAGGCTTCCCCGGGCATCGGTTTGCAGCAGTTCATACAGCAGGCGCTTACCCTGCAGGTCGAGCAGTTGAAGCTCCACCATCTCGCGCCCCCTGAAGCCGGCCAGTTCCAGCCGGCTATATTGGCCCGTAAGTGGATTGGGAAAGAGGCGAAAATCCGGGCGGGCAAGCTCAAAGTGTACCTCTACTACCGGCGAATAACTAAAGTGGCCGTCGGCATCGGTTTGCTTCAGGCGGTAAAAAGAGGTGCCCAAAATGGGGGTTAGGTCCTGGCGGTGGTAGGAGCGAAGCTGCTGGCTATTGCCCGCACCGGGCACCACTTCCAGTACCTCAAAGGCCTGACCATCCACCGAGCGCTGCACGGAGAAGTAGGCATTGTTGCTTTCCGAAGCCGTCTCCCAGCGGATGTCCACCAGCGGGCCATTGGGGATGGCCGTAAAGGAGAGTAACTCCACCGGAAACGTAGTGGGTGGGCAGGCCTCCAGCACCTCTATTCCGGCCAGGGTGGGCGAGTCGTGCCCACCTATACTGGTGAACACCAGGTCCAGGCTCCCATCACTCACGGTGGTGGTAAAGGCCTGTATGTCAGCAGTTTCAAACCCAACTGTTTCAAAAATATCGTGATTGTCCAGCACCTGCACGCCTTCAATGCTCACATCAAACTCGCGTGCATCATTGGCAGTAAAAAACAATTCGGCAAAATGCAACTTCACCATGTACTGCCCGTTGACGATGGGAATGGCGTAAGTAAAACTGGCACCACCATACACTTTGGAGCGGTAGGTTTGGTACAGCAGGTCGTCATTTGTACCGGCGATGGACTGCCCCTGTGGCCCGCCAAATGGCTGGGCCTCCCCCCCGGTGAAAAATTGGTCGGCTGTAAACTGGCTGCCATCCACGGCAGAGTAGGCTGCCCCACCAGCATTGATGAGCACCACATCGCAGGTGGGGTTATTGAGTTTGACAATTTGCATATTGGAAAAGGCACCACTGCCATTGGCATCCTGTACAACCGCCAGCAGGTGGTTGAGGCCCGCATTCAGGTTACTGGCCGTAAGCGTAAGGGGGATGTCCGCCGTGCCGCTGGCACTCAGGGTAGCGGGGTATTCCATTACGGCATTCACCGAATTGGCTTCAAAGTCGTCGGGATCAAAACCCGCCCCCTGTACATAGAAGCCCCCTTCCATGCGAAGCAAGCGCACCGTGCCATTGGCCGGACCTCCGGTAATGCGCACCGTCTGGCTGGCCTCCGTCACTTCGGAGTTGCCGGCAGGCAGGCCCAGCACCTCCAGGGAGGGCGCTGAGGGAGGCGCAGCCCTCAGCTGGGCCTGGGCAGCCTTCAGGCTGCCGCTGAGGGGAAAAAGCTGCCCACTTTGTACGGCACAATCACTGAAAAATACCTTGACGGTGGCCCCGCTCAGCTCCAGGCCCGAAACGTGCCCGGCCGAGTCCGGGCCGGGATAGGCCGTACCCTGTATGCTGCTGGGGTCTATATCCAGCGAAAAGCTGAACGTCTCTCCCGGACCAAAATCTGTAAACAATATATCCAGCTGCTCAAAACCGTTGTCTCTTCCATGGGAAAATGCAAAGCTGCTGAATCCCGTCTCCACCGTACCCGCATCGGGAGTGAAGGTTTTGGCCAGGTCGTCGCCTGCCAGGCCATTGGGGTCAAACAGCATGTCCATCAGAGCCGTGGTGCTCAGGTCGAGCAGCACCCGCTCTATGTTCTGGCCAGCGGGCGAGTTATTGGTAATGCTGAACGAGCCCGGCTGGTGACTGCTGGCATTCAGGGTACTACCTGTTGAAGGCTCCACCGTAAATACGGCCTCTGCAGGAGAGGGCGCCACGTCCACTTCCAGGTAATCCCAGGTGGGGCTGAAAGCCGTAGCACCATAATGGGTGGAGATAATGCCCACAGCGATGGCAGTACCATTGGTTTGAAGGGCTGTGAGCAGGCTACCTGAGAGGCTCAGCTCAGGCCCGGCCAGTATCACCGGGCCATTGTTGACGGAGTAGGCGGGCTGCACAGTACCATTGGCCGGGTCCACCGTCAGCTCCAGGTCCACAAAATGGGTGCCCGCATCGGCAATCAGGGGCTCCAGGTAGTTGGCAAAGCTGGGGCTGCCCCCGTTTTCAGTAATGACGGTGATATTGCCATCAATCACGATTTTTACATAATTGTCCTGATCCCCTGTACCTACATAAATGCCCATGGACTGGCTGCCAGAAGCGGGCATGCCGCCAAAAAATGGCGCCAGTATGCGCCCGCGTACGCGGGTGCGACAGGAGTCACTGTCCAGATGCACCCCAAACTGAAAGGCATTGTCCTGGTTGTTGGGGCCCAGTGCGGCATCCCCGGCCGTTGTGGGAATGGTCACCAGGCCGGCCGTGCCACCGGCTACGATCCCGTTCTCATCAAACTGGTTGAGGTAGTCCGTACTTCCATTGACCATTAAGCCCATAAACCCTATGCCAAAGAATCCGGTACCCGGGTCCTGGTTGAAGAAGTCGTAGTGCAAACGGGGAGGAGTATTCAGCCCGTTGGTGGCATCTATGGCAAAAGGGTCATTCACATCCGCTATGCCATCATTATCGTCATCGGGGTCCAGCAAATCCGATTCAAAATCCTGATCATTATCAGGGGGGACGGAAGAAGCCGAGCAGGGATCGGTACCATTGGCAATTTCATCGGCATTGTCAAAGCCATCATTGTCCTCATCCAGTGTGGGGTTATTGTCGGCCGTACAGGGGGGAATAGGGGCACCACCGTAGTCGGCGGGCTCCATAATGATAATTTTGTCGTCAGCAAAATCGCTTATCCAGATGGTGCCAGGAAAACTTTCGCCATCGCCCCTGCACAACAGGTCCAGGGCCTGGGTAGCCACCCCGCTGGAGATGGTCTGCACGCCGTTTACTACTGCATCGCCCGTAGCATTGAATATGGCCCGGAAAATATCGCCATTATAACCCGCACAAATCAGGTTGCCCTGCATGGCCCCACCAAAGTTGGTGGCGGTGTATTCGGCTATGCCATTGGTGGAAGGACCATACGTAATGAGGCTGGGATCGTCCACCCCCGGCTGCTGAAAATCAGCCTCAATGGGATTGGCCATAGACACAGGCAGGGGCGGCCAGTCGGCAGGCAGGGGGTTGGGGCCGGTGGTGCTGGTGCGAAACACGCCGGTGCCATCATGGGTGTAAAGCCCTGCACCGGCAGGGTTGGCACGGGTGGGGTTGGGATGGCCTCCGTAATAGCCGGGCCCACTTACATAGTGCAAGCCATTGGCGTTGTTGACAAAACCGGGCTCGCCCGGTACATAGTTATTGGTCACATTGGCAGTGCCTTCCTGCTCGGGATACCCGCCCCAGCCAGGATTAGCGCCATTGTCGATGGTGTACATGCGCCCAGCCTGTGTGATTTCTATGTCGTAGGCATTGCGGAACCCCGGTGCATATATTTGCACCGGGCCGCCGGGCACCAGCTTTGCCTGATTCAGGCCGTCATTGCCCCCAAAAGGGTCATTTACATCTATGCCGTCATAACCGGGATCACTGGGGTCCGTTATGCCGTTTACATTGGCTCGGGTAGGGTCGTCAGTAGTAGGAAGGGCGTAGAGGTAGTCATAGCCGTAGGCATCGGTTTGTACGGGCAGGGCATTGATGGCATTGAGGTCAATGGCGAGAATGGCCGCTGAAAGAGCCGTTTCTGAGATGAAGGCAAAATTGTTGGAGGGGGAACCTGCATTGGTAAAGCCTGCCGAGGAAACGTACAGCACGCCTCCGGTGCTGTCGAGGTGGAGACCGTTGGTGGCGTGGTTTTCCTCCGAGCGGGGCAGCCCCCGTACCAGGTCCACCTTTACCCAACTGCTGCCATTCCAGCTCAGGCGTGAAATAATGCCCGAGTTGGTGTCCAGGTTTTTGTCGTCGCCGCTGGTGCCTGCGCCCTGCCGGGGGTCGCTGTTGCTTACGTACAACACCGGATTGGCAGCGGTACCCGCTGCAAGGAGGCCCGTTACCTGCCGCTGAAATACCGTAAAATTCCGGTTACCCGTATCGTCGTCATAATTCGGCATGGCATTGATCAGGTCAATGACCTCAGTAGAAGTTACTACATAGTTATTGGGGCCCAGGCGGTCCAGGGTGTAGGCATAGATCATGCCGTCCTTTTCCGACACATACAGGCGGTTGTCAGGCCCAAAGGCCAAACAAGTGGGGTTTACTGCCGTGCTGCCGCTGAGCTCGCTGGTACTAAAGCTGATTTGTGAAAATGACAGGTTGACAAAGAAGGTTGCAAGCAGGCTCCATAGCCAATAGGATCGAATGGTGGAAGTCATGAAAAAAGGGGTTAGCACGCCTGAAAAAAACACAATTGAGCCCAGTATGCCTCTTTTTTAGGAAAACGGAAATGAGTGTGTGGAAGTTGGGATAAAATTACACAAAACAAAAAATATCATACATAAACTATACACACAAATATACAAGAAAGAAAGACGGCAACAAAATAGAAAAAAGAGAAAAAAATTTGCTAACATTCGTACAATAGAATTATTATTACGGCGCTATATATGCGTAGCTTTTGTTAAGTGAAGCAGTATTGAAGCATAGCGCTAAAACAGGCAACTATTGGAGAAGCAGTATTGTCAACCTAAACCTTAAAACCTGGAAAATTGGCCGTTGACCCCACTAAGCCTCGCGTAATCAAGGATTACGAGAAGCTTCCCGAAGAGATACAGGAACAGATCAAGCTGGTGTATCCCGAGGGTTTCAGTGATCATCTCATCCGGTTTACCAACAAGGATGGCAAACGCGTGAGTGCGCTGCCTTTTGAAACCGATGAAAAGTATTATCTGGTGCGTATGACCGTTCAGGAAGCGGAAGCCCTCGTACGCGAAGATGAGGACTATGATGAAGAAGGCACTTTGAAGACTGAAATCAAAGAAGCCTATCACGACAAATATGCAGACCTGGATCATGTAGCCGACTACCTGGCCGACGACAGCGAGGAGGATTATTACTGATTGGAGTGTCTGCTGTTACATTTATTTTGTCAAACCGGCAGGCAGGACATACAGCTGCCTGATTTCTGCTTCGTTCAGGGCTTTGTCAAAAACGGTCAATTCATCCATAAGCCCCACATAGCTGAGTCCCAGCATGATGTTTGCCCGGGCTTCGTCCCAGAAAAAGTGGTCCTTTATCTGCTCCCGTTTTCCGACGGGCGCTCCATTGAGGTAAAAACGTACGCTGCCCCCTTCCGCTGAATTGAGGTTTTCTATGCTAAAGGCCACATGGGTCCAGCTTTGCCGGCTGAAAGGCAGGGTATCGGCCGCAATGAGTTGGTCGAGAAAGGCGGGATTATTGTCGGGGCCTTTGCCTTCAGGGTCCCATTCCTGCAGCTCACAAATCACGCCCAGACGAAACTGACGGGGATTGTTTTGGGTAAAATCCACCCACAGTCCGGCATCGTTGTAGCCCACATCGCTAATCTGCACCGGGTCGCAATATCCGGGCTGTAGGTCCACCGCCGGGTCGAGTTGCAGCCAGAAAGAAACCGTGGCATCCCAATCGGTGCTGTCGTAGGCCAGGTTTTGGTCGGCCGAAAAGAACACCACTTCTTTGCATTTTTGGGTAAACTCCAGGGCGTCGCCATATTTCCCCCTGCCATTTGCCAGCTTTACAAAGGGATGGGCATCCAGGCCGTCTATACCCTCAAATCGCTGGTCGAAAGAGGGAGCCGACCGAATGACTTTGCTACCCACCGCATAGTCGGCGGCTGCCTGCCCGTCAAAGGATGCATGAAAAATGAGGTGCTTGCGCAAAGAGGCAGTGGCCTCTTCTTCCGGCGGGGCGGTAGGTGTGCTGCAGGCGACCAGCAGCGCGAACAGAGCCAAATAAGGGAGTTTTTTTTTCATGGGGTTGGTGTTGTGAAGGGGTTCAAAAAAGGAAATTCAGAGTTCTTCCAGTGGCTGGGTGCCGTAGCGTTTTCCCTCGCGGGTCATTTTGATGAGGTAGTTGAGGCGCCTTTGTGCCTCCTCAGGGCGGTACTTGCCGCTTTCTTTGATCCAGCCGATTTTGAGGCGCTGGTAGTAGTAGGAAAATTGCTGGAAATTCTCCCATACCTGTTCTTCAGCCTGAAGCTGCTCCAATACCCATTCGGGTATTTCCAGGGAGTCGTCCGGCGAGCCGATCTGCTCGCCCAGGGCGGCTATGCCTGCCGGGTGTATGAGCCCCAGCTTTTGGAGTTTCCACACCCGCTGGCGGTTTAGTTCAGAAAGAAAGCTCTTCTTTCGTCGGGGCGTAATGCGCTGCACCCGGCTTTCCTCATCCAGTTTTTTCACCACTCCATCTATCCACCCAAAGCACAGGCACTCCTCTACCAGCTCGTCATAAGGCAAAGAAGGCTTGCCCGTGGCTTTTCGAAACAGCCGTACCCATACCTCCGTTTTGGTGGCGTGGTGCTGTTGCAGCCAGGCGCGCCATTCCGCACGGCTTTGGGGATAAAAAATTTCGCCAATTTCCATACTTCAAAGGCTTTGGGTGCTTACCGGCAGGCGTTGCAGCCAGGCAGCTACCAGCTCGCCCACGGCCTGGTGGTGCACCACCAGGTTAAAATGGTCGCCCGGCACCTCTTCAAATGGCTCATCGGGATAGCGCACAATGCGGTCGGCCCTGGAATGAATCCGCAATGAGGGTTCCAGCCGAAGCGGTATGGGCTTCTGCCACATCATCAGGTCCTGCTTGGCCAGGTTCACCTGCCTGAAGTTCCGGAAATTGTCCATCACGGAGAGAATCTCCTCCAGCGACTCGCGCCCGGCATACACCTGTTCGATCACACTGCGGGCTTTTGCCGACTTCAGCATGCCCAGCATAATGAGGGGCACATTGTTCCAGCGCGAAACGCCCTTTCGCCTGCGCACTTTGGCCGGATCGGTAAATGAGGCAATGAGGCAGGCTTCGCAGGCTAGCTGCTGCCGGATGGCATGGGCGGTATAGCCGCCAAAAGAATGACCGATGAGGATGTCGTGCTGGTCCATCTTGTATTCTGTGGCCAGCTGGCGGGCAAAGGCCTGAATATGAATATTGAACAGGTGAAAGCGGTTGAGCACCGCTTCATACTCCACATCCACCAGCTCAAAACCCTGGAGATAAGGCCGGAGTTTGCGGAAAATACGCACATCTTCGCCAAAACCAGGCAGGAGAAAAATTCTTCGCGTTTGGGGCATGCCCAAAAATATAAAAACCATCTTTTCCCTCCAATTTTCCCATAAATATTAAACATTCCTTATATTGAAGCCCGATCACACATCCCACATTCCAAACCTCATACTTTATGGAAGTACGCCGTTTATTCGATTGTTTGTACTATCAGCTCGAACAATACCCTCTGGAGAAATCATTTGCATACAAAGAGGGGGATCAGTGGAAGTATTACAGCACCCAGGACATGCTGGACATGGTAAACCAGACCTCGGCTGGCATGCTCAAACTGGGACTGAAACCCGGCGACAAAGTTGCCATTGCCGCCTACAAAAACCGGCCGGAATGGACCGTGGTGGACCTGGCTTCCCAACAGATTGGGGTGGTAAATGTTCCTGTTTATCCCACCATCAGCCCAGGCGAGTACGAGTACATTTTCAACGATTCCGGTGTGAGTTATGCCTTTGTAGGCGGGCAGGACCTGTACGACAAGGTGGCCAACGCCCAGGCCAATGTGCCTACGCTCAAAGGCATTTACACCTTCGACCAGCAGCAGGGGCGGCCTTTCTGGAAGGAAATATGGACAACCGAAGGCATGGAGGAAGTCGAAAAGCGCAAAGCGGCCGTTCAGCCCGACGACCTGGCTACCATCATTTACACCTCCGGCACTACGGGAAACCCCAAGGGCGTGATGCTTTCCCACAACAACATTTTGAGCATTGTGCTTTCTACCAAAGATGTGGTGGAAACGGAAGTGGGTGCACCGGTGCTGAGTTTTTTGCCCCTCTGCCACGTGTTTGAGCGCGCCATTTCCTACAGCTATATGTACAAAGGCTCCAGTGTACACTACACCGGCACCGACAACCTGGGAGGTGAGACCGGCGACCTGCAAACGGTAAAACCCCATTTTTTTACCACTGTGCCCCGCTTGCTGGAAAAGGTGTATGAAGCCATTTACAACAAAGGGCTGGAACTAAGTGGCATCAAGAAAAAACTGTTTTTCTGGGCCCTCAGCCTCACCGAAGATTTTGAGTACGACAAGCAGTACAAAGGCTGGGAGGCATTCAAGCGAAAAATCGCCGACAAGCTCATATTCAGCAAGTGGCGGGCTGCCCTGGGCGGCAATGTAAGGGGTATTATTTCGGGGGCTGCTCCCCTGCAGGTAAAAATTGCCAAGGTATTTTCGGCTGCGGGCATTCCCATACGCGAAGGCTACGGCCTCACCGAAGCTTCGCCCACCCTCACGGTCAACCTCTTTGAGCCCGGCGGCGCCATGGCCGGCACCGTAGGCCCCCCCATCGACATCGTGGAGATCAAAATTGACGATTCCGAAGGAGACTACCGCGAAGGGGAAGGCGAAATCCTCGCCAAAGGCCCCAACATCATGATGGGTTACTACAACAAGCCCGAAGCCAATGCCCAGGTGTTTAAGATCATTGACGGAGAGCGCTGGCTGCGAACCGGCGACGTAGGCAAGCTGGTGGACGGCCCCAATGGGCGAAAGTTTCTCAAAATTACCGACCGGAAAAAGGAACTGCTCAAAACCTCGGGCGGCAAGTACGTAGCACCAGCGCCCATTGAAAACAAGTTTAAGGAGTCATTCCTCATTGAACAAATGATGGTAATAGGCGATAACCGAAAATTTGTCTCTGCCCTCATTGTGCCTGCACAGGAAGCCCTGAAGGACTGGTGTAAGTCCAATGGGGTAGAGTGGACCAGCCTGAGTGAGGTAGTCAAAAATCCCAAAGTGATTGCCGCCTATCAGGAAGTGGTGGATCAGTTCAACCCCTTGTTCAGCCACATTGAGCAAATCAAAAAATTCACCCTGCTGGATACCACCTGGGAGCCCACTAAAGCCGATGGCTCCAAGGCCGAACTGACGCCCACCCTCAAGCTCAAGCGCCGGGTGATACTGGAAAAGTATGCCGATGTGATTGAGGCCATGTATCAATAAATCAAATGCCAGCAAGCAATTGACCCAATAAAGTACCAACATACGATGTCTGAAAAAAAACCTGTAAATGTGCCCGTAATGGCCGAGCTGGCCGCACAGGAAAAAACCCCCGAATACCTCTTTTGGGTGGGCTGTGCCGGCTCTTATGATGCCCGCTACCAGCGGGTAACCAAAGCCCTGGTGCGCATACTCACTGCCCTGGAGATTGATTACGCCGTGCTGGGGCCAGAGGAAACCTGCACCGGCGACCCGGCCAAGCGGGCGGGCAATGAGTTTCTCTTCCAAATGCAGGCCATGCAAAACATTGAACTGATGAATACCTACCAGGTGAAAAAAATCATCACAGCCTGCCCCCATTGCTTCAACACCCTCAAAAACGAATACCCCGACCTGGGGGGGAATTACGAAGTCATTCATCATTCCACCTTTCTGCAGCAGCTTATAGATACAGGCTTCATTAAGCTCAAAGAAGAGGGAGGGTTTAAGGGCAAAAAGATCACCTACCACGACTCCTGCTACCTGGGCCGTGCCAATGGCATCTATGAAGCGCCCCGCAGGGTGCTCGAAGCCCTGGACGCCGACCTGCAGGAGATGAAGCGCTGCCGCACCAAAGGCCTCTGTTGCGGTGCCGGTGGCGCGCAGATGTTTAAAGAAGCCGAAAAAGGCGACAAAGAGGTGAATATAGAACGCACGGAGGAAGCCCTGGGCACAGGCGCCAATGTCATCGCCTCGGCCTGCCCCTTCTGCATGACCATGCTCACCGACGGGGTTAAGCATTTTGAAAAAGAAGCAGAAGTGACGGTAAAAGACCTGGCCGAGCTGATAGAGGAAGAAATGGAGTAAAGCGGCTTTACATGGCGGCTGCCTGCTATCCCCCTCCCCCCAACTGAGAGTCCATTACCTGTACCCTGGCCCAGAGGTGCTGAAATTTTTGTACAAACAGCTCGTGGGCCGGGTGAGCCTGGTAGGCGTTGTGGTCCTCCACATTGTTGAACCAGAAAAACAAAGACCGGCCAAAGGAGTGGTCCACTACCTCCCGTGCCGGCGTGGCCGCCGGCCTGCCCACCCGGGCCTGCTGTACCTGAGGTACAGCTGCGGCCAGGTCACGTATTCCTTGTTCAAAGTCCGATTTTTCCGCCTCGCTCACCCCTTCCTTAAACCAAAAATAAACATTGTGTATAAGCATACTTGCCTGAAGTTAAGGGTCATTATTTTTCATCGGCCCACACGGCCCCCACCCCGGCCTTCCAGAGCTGCTCGTTGTAAGCGGGAATGCGCTCATCCAGCAGCTCCCTGGCCCTGGCCCGCAGCTTTTCCCATTGGGCGTCCAGTTCGGCCCGCCGCTGGCGCGAGGGCTGGTTTACGCGGGGGATGTCACTTTCGGTATGGTTGATGAGAAACAAATAATTGGCCGTGAATTTATTGGGAAAATTTTCCACGTCATCATAAGCCTTGGATTTGCGCTGCACCATTTCCTCGTCCCAGGCCGTGATTTGCCTGATCAGGGCTTTGCCTGCCTGGCGCACTGCTTCAAAACGGGTCTCCTGGGGCAGTTGTTTCAGCATCTCCTCCATCTGCTGCTTTTTGGCATACAGCGCATTGACGGTGCGGTGCATATCAGTCAGCTTGGCTTCCATCTCACTCATCATCTGGTGGTAGCCTGCATAGTCCACATCTTCGGGATAAAGCGGGTTGGCTTTGATGCGGAAAGTGGTGGATTGCTCTCCTTCCGGCGTTTTGAGCAGCAAGGTATAAGTACCGGGCCCGGCCTTGTGGCCCCGGTAACTGCCCTCTATGTACACACCAGGTATGCCTGGCATGGTAGGGTAGCGCATGTTCCACACAAAGCGGTTGAGTCCGGCCTTTTTAGCCAATACCGGCTCGGGCAACGGCCCACCGTCGTAGCTATGGAAGTCTTCATCTTTCTCCGAGCTGTATGCATGCACCAATTGGCCTGCTGCATCCCTTACTTCCAACTGTATGTGCACAGAGTCGGCCAGCTCAGGCAGTTGGTAATAAATGACCACCCCCGTAGCGGGGTTCACGCCCCGCAGGGGATGCGTGCCTTTGAAGTTTTCATCAGTCCTATCCAGCTCGCTGTACCCATTTACCAGAAAGGCATCCTCCGGCTGGTAGAGCTTCACTCCTTCCAGTCCGGGCTGATGCTGACGCAGCAGCCCCAGGTCGTCCAGTACCCAAAAAGCCCTGCCGGAAGTGGCTGCAATCACGTCATCGTGCCGGATGATGAGATCCAAAATCGGCGTAACAGGCAAATTCAGTTGGAAGGGGTGCCATTGCTGTCCCCCGTTCCAGGATATATACAGCCCTGTTTCGGTACCGGCAAACAGCAGGTCTTTGCGTACATTGTCTTCCCGTACCACCCGCGTAAAGGCCCCGCCTGGAATGCCTTTGCTGATGTTTGTCCAGCTTTTGCCGTAGTTGGTGGTTTTATAAATCGCGGGCCTTTTGTCATTGAATTTGTAGCGCGTAGTAGCAATGTAAGCCGTAGCAGCATCATGGGGCGAAATCTCAATGGCATTGATGAGGCATTCCGGCAGCCCTTTGGGCGTGACGTTCGTCCAGCTTTTGCAGCCGTCGCGGGTGAGATATACATACCCATCGTCGCTGCCCGTCCAGATGACCCCCGCCTCGTGGGGCGACTCCACTACGTAGCTGATGGTGCCATAGTTTTCCGCACCAACGGCCTCGTTGGTGTAAGGGCCGCCTCCTTTACCCTGCTTGTCGTCCTGGTTGCGGGTGAGGTCGGGCGATACCTCCTCCCAGCTCTGGCCCAGGTCGCGGGTGCGCAGCAGGTATTGGGCGGCATGGTAGTAGGTATTGGGCTCGTGCTGCGACCAAATGATGGGGGCGTTCCAGTTGAAGAGGTATTTCATTTCGCGGGCCTCCATACCCAGGTACTGTATGGGTG